>CAMGFM010000006.1 GCA_946055365.1 uncultured Prevotella sp.
CTGCAAGAGGCGTTTGACAGAATCACACAAGACAGCCAGTTCCGTCAAGTGCTGGCATGGATATGGCCGGGCGTGCCCGCAGAGGCCATCAGAGAGAAGATGCGCGGCTGCCGCACCAATCTCGACTTTCAAAAGACATTCTGCTATGGCTTCATCCTTGACCTCCTGAAAAAGACGAGCAAGGGATGCGACCTCGACAACGCCGCCATAGACCTCACGCGCCGCCACACCTTTGTGAGCAACCACCGCGACATAGTGCTCGACTCCGCCCTGCTCGACGTGATGCTCATCAAGAACGGCAGCGACACCACCACGGAGATAGCCATTGGCGACAACCTGCTGTCACTGCCGTGGGTTAAGGATCTCGTGCGCATAAACAAGTCATTCATAGTGAGGCGCAGCCTGCCCATGAGGCAGATGCTGCAAGCCTCAAAGCTCATGGCAGAATATATGCACACGGTGATAAGCCACAAGAACGACAACATCTGGATAGCACAGCGCGAGGGACGCGCCAAGGACTCCAACGACCGCACTCAGGAGGCCATACTCAAGATGATGGCGATGGGCGGCACGGGCTCGGCAAAGGACAGGCTGTCGGCGTTGCGCATAGTGCCGCTCGCCATATCCTATGAATATGACCCCTGCGACTATCTCAAGGCGAGGGAATTTCAGCTCAGGCGCGACGTGCAGGGCTGGAAGAAAGGACCCACCGACGACATCACAAGCATGCGCACCGGCATCATGGGCCACAAGGGCAGGATACACCTGCATTGCGCCCCGTGCATCAACGAGTGGATGGACACTCTGCCGCAGGACATGCCCAAGGCCGACTTTTTCGCGGCCGTCGCCAGACACATCGACAGCGAGATTTTCCGCAACTACAGGCTCTACCCCTGCAACTATGCTGCCATAGACATGCTCCGCGGCACACGCGACCATGCCGACCGCTACACCGACGACGAGCGCAACGCCTTTGACGACTATGTGGAGCGGCAGATAGCAAGGATTGAAGACCTGCCCTCGCCCGACCACGACTATCTGCGCGAGCGCATACTCACCATGTATGCCAACCCCGCACTCAACCATCTGTCAGCAATCAACCAGCAGTATTAGAGATGAAGCCGTCTCCCACACACCTTATCACACAGGCACGCACGCTGTATGCCGCCGTCACGCTCGCGGCAGCCGCCCTCGCAGGATGCACCGCCGACAGCTATGAGTCGGGCGACGGCGACCTCTCATGGCTCAACGCCGAGTTTGTAGAGGCCCGCACCATCTCCGACCGCACGGTGAGGGAGGTTAGCACCGACAACGGCGAGACTCTGCGCCTGCAAGCTCCCTTCAGCGCAGACTGGCTGCAAAAGCCCGACACCGTCTACCGCGCCCTGCTCTACTACGACCGCCACGACATCGCCTCTCTATGCAACGCGAGGGCCATGAACCCCGTGCCTGTGTTGCGCCCGATGGCTGCCGACGAGGCAAAAGACATGCCCGACGACCCCGTGGCGTTGGAGAGCGTGTGGCTGTCGGCCAACGCACGCTACGTAAACATCTCCCTGCTGCTCCTCTCTGGCTCTTCTGGCGACGACACGGCCCTCCACACCATCGGCATAGTGCATGAAGGCACCGTCACCGACGACGAGGGCCGCACCCACGCCCTGCTCAGCCTGCGCCACGACCAAGGCAACGTGCCGCAATATTACACCACGCAGCATTTTGTCAGCATACCCACGGCTCTCATCAACGCCGACATGGCAGACATAAGCGTCAACACCTATGACGGTGTCGTCACAAAATGCGTGCAGGCAAGATAATGGCACGACAAGAGCGCAGGCAGAGCTATCGCGCGGCCTGCAGACGCACGACTCACGGGCAACGCCAGCGACACCACACGGGCTGTCCTGACACACAAACCCTACACACGGCAAGGCAGACAGCGAGGGCAAAAGCCCCTGAACACACATACAAAACCCTAAAAACATCATCTACAATGACTATCGCAGCCACACTCACATTGCTCGGCATACTGCTCATGGCCTACCGCATGTCACTATGACATGCGGCAAGGAATCATACCCTGCCGCCCAATGCCGCCGATGAGACATGCAAATCATCGGTCTGCCAGACAACAGGCTTGCCATGCTGTCCACAGACTGTTGCGCCCACATTAGCGAGACCGCCTGCCTGCATCTGCAAGACGCACGGCAAAAACGCCAAGGCACATGGCAACACCCCAAGACACTTACTCACAAAACCAGAAGTGGCAATTTCTGCATCGGAAAGTGCCACTTTTTCATGGGCAAACAGCCACTTTTTTCACCATAAAGAGCCTCTTTACATTCACCAATACACCACCGTCTGAAAAGGGTGACGCAGCAAGCCCGCGACAAACGTCTATCGGCATAGCATAAAATAAACATAAAAAGAAGCCTGGGATTTGCCGCTTTCCGTTTTTTTTCAGAAATTTGCAAGTTCCTAAAGCACATCACCCCCGCACGAGGGACAGCATGTACAAAAAAACCACAAGCATGAGAAAGGTAATAGGCATAGGCGAGACTGTCCTTGACATAATATTCAAGGACAACAGGCCAGTGGAAGCAGTCCCGGGCGGCTCCACGTTCAACAGCATAGTGTCACTGAGCCGCGCGGGAGTGCGCACGGTGTTTGTGTCAGAGACGGGCAACGACAGGGTTGGCGGCCTCATAAGAGACTTTCTGCGGCAAAACGGCGTGGACGACTCATACATGCACGCCACGCAGGACGCTCGCTCGCCCATATCGCTCGCCTTTCTCGACAGCGACAACAACGCCGACTATGTGTTTTACCGCGAGAAAGGCAAGGACAGGTATGACTTCAGCCTGCCAGAGATAGAAGCCGACGACATAGTGGTGTTCGGCTCATACTATGCAGTGAACCCCGACACGAGGCCGCACGTGAGACAGCTGCTCGAGACGGCACGCAGGAAAGGGGCGATAGTCTACTATGATGTCAATTTCAGGCCCTCCCATCGGCACGACGTGATGAGGGTGACGCCAAACCTCATCGAGAACCTCGAGTTTGCCGACATCGTGAGAGGCTCGCGCGACGATTTCTCCGTAATATATAACAAGGAGGATGCCGACAGGGTCTATTCCTCCGAAATATCGTTCTACTGCAAGCGCATGGTGTTCACCGACGGCCCGCATCCCGTAAGGATCTTTGCCGACGGAGGGCTGAGACTGCAATATGAAGTGGCAGCCACCGACACGGTCAGCACCATAGGCGCAGGCGACAACTTCAACGCGGGCCTGGTGTATGGACTCCTGCGCTGCGGAGTGACGCGCGCCGAGCTTTATGCAGGACTCTCCGCCGACAAATGGCACGAGATGACGAGCCACGCACTGGCTTTCTCCGCAGAATGTTGCAAGGACATATCCAACTATATAAGCCCCGAGTTCGGGCAAAGGATGATAACGGGGCAAGGCTTTTAGGCTCTCCCGTCACCTCGTCACGGCACGTTGTCAGGATTGCGGCAAACAAGGCAGACGGCAAGAAAGGGCATTGCGACCCACGCATAGCCCCGCCACAGCCAGGAAAAGGCATACACGACAACGAGGGCTGCAAACCATATATAAAGATGTGAACTGTTCAAGGCATACCACAACGTGCGTGCCTACAAAGAAACATAAACCGTAAAACTATTTTTGCAAGACATTATGAGCAATACATTCGTCGCCTCCTCCACGGGAGGCAGGTCTATAGCCGGAATGGCATCACAGGACGGCAGGTCAAAGACTTATTACGTGGGCGTGAACGACCGCAACAAAAACCTCTTTGAGGGCCTCTGGCCTCTGCCCGAGGGCGTGTCGTATAACTCCTATCTCATCGTCGACGAGAAGACATGCCTTATAGACACGGTGGAAGTGGACTTTTTCCCACAGTTTCTCGAGAACATACGCGCCGTCATAGGCGACAGGCCACTCGACTATATCGTCATCAACCACATGGAACCCGACCACAGCGGCTCGCTCGCACTGCTTAAGAAGTATTATCCCGAGGCTGTGGTGGTGGGCAACAAGAAAACGTTTGGCATGATGACGGGCTTCTATGGCGTGGGAGGCAAGGACGACACGCTCGAAGTGGCCAACGGCCACACGCTGTGCCTCGGTCAGCGCACGCTCGCCTTTACAATGACACCCATGGTGCATTGGCCTGAGACCATGATGACGCTCGACACATACAGCCACACGCTGTTCTCGGGCGACGCATTCGGCTGTTTCGGCGCGCTCAACGGCAGCATACTCGACAGCAAAATCAACTGCGACGGCTTCTGGATGGAGATGGTGAGATATTACTCAAACATTGTGGGCAAGTACGGCACGCCCGTGCAGAACGCTCTCAAGAAGCTGGCAGGCACAAGGATAGACTTTATATGCCCCACACACGGACCCGTGTGGCACGAACACGTGCAGAAGGTCATCGGCATGTATGACTCCATGAGCCGCTATGAGACAGAGCCGGGACTGGTGATATGCTATGGCACCATGTATGGCAACACCGAGAGGGCGGCAGAGGCCATCGCGCGTGCGGCAAGCAAGGCCGGGGTGAAGAACATAGTGATGTATAACGTGTCAAAGACTCACCATTCGTATATCATAAGAGACGTGTTCCGCTATCGCGGACTCATCGTGGGCGCACCCACCTACAACGCAGGACTCTACCACGAGATGGAAGTGCTGCTGTCTGAGCTGGCAGGACGCGACATCAAGCACCACCTCCTCGGATGGTTTGGCTCTCATTGCTGGGCAAGCAAGGCGGTGGAGGCCATAGCACAGTGGAACGAGAGAAAGCTGCACTTCACGCCCGTAGGCTCGCCCGTGGACATCAAGCAGGCTCTGACACCCGAGACTGAGGAGGCATGTTACGCCCTCGGCAGGGCCATGGCGGAGGCTTTGGGCTGTAAGGACGCATGACGCAAGAGCATGACTCGACGCACGGCAACGCCATGGCGCACACCCGTGTATGCCTACATGAGACATGTCATCACAAAAGTGGCACTTCTGCAATCCAGAAGTGCCACTTTTGCATATATAAAGTGCCTCTTTGCCATAGACAAAGAGGCACTTTGCCGACGTGAAGCGTCACTTTGCCTGACGACAAGAGAGGCATGGCGACTGCCAGTGGCAACGCCAGCCACCCTCACACCCCACGCAACCGCCCGCAGACGGCTCTCGCTACACACACGAGAGGCACTGCTCGAGCTGCTCCATGCTGTCTGCCACGCACATGGTGTCCTCAAAGCCGCGGCGGATGACACCGCGCCCCCGCAAGTCGCCGAGCATGGCAAGCAAACTGTCCCAGAAGCCGTCCACGTTGTACAGCACCACACGCTTGGCATGATAGCCTATCGACGCGGAGGCCAGCACCGTGAATACCTCGTCGAGCGTGCCTATGCCGCCGGGCAACGCCACGAACACATCGCTGCGCTGCACCATGATGGCCTTGCGGTCGTCAAGGCTCTCACACAATATCCTCGTGTCCACATTGTCGCTCTCGCGACCACCCTCCTCCACTATGCGCGGCACAACGCCTATAGTCCTGCCGCCTGCGGCGCGGGCGGCACTTGCCACGGCCTCCATAAGTCCCAGACGACAGCCGCCAAACACAAGGGTGTGGCGGTTGAGAGCTATCCAACGGCCCAGCTGGCGAGCCGCCTCATAATATTCGGGCGGCAGGGTGCCGCTGGCCGAACAGAAAACACAGATGTTCATAACAAAGTGATGTGTCTTTTGATGTTTTATGCTTGTAGACTGCAAATTTAAACAAAAAAGCGGTCACAGCCAATTACTTTCGCGTGTTTTGCTTTCACGCTCCCCTGTTTTTTTGTAACTTTGCATCCGCACTCAAGGACTTGCCTTTTGTGAAAGCATCATGCGACGCGCTTGCGCCATGTGCCTTCACACAAGTGACGGTGTGTCGGGATGACCGGCGTTTTTTTCTCATACAAACCATATTTATTCCACATTGAAGACATTTGAAGAATTGGGCGTGAGCGACGAGATACGGCGCGCCATCGGCGAACTGGGCTTTGAGCATCCAATGCCCGTACAGGAAGAAGTGATACCCTATCTCCTCGGAGAAGGCAACGACGTGATAGCTCTCGCGCAAACCGGCACCGGCAAGACCGCAGCGTTTGGCATACCTCTGCTGCAACGCACCGACGCTAACGACCGCAGCACGCAGGCCATAGTGATAAGCCCTACGCGCGAGCTGTGCCTGCAAATTGCCGACGACCTGAAGTCGTTTGCAAAATACATGAAAGGCATAAACATAGTGGCAGTGTATGGCGGCACCTCCATAATCAACCAGATACACGCCCTCAAGCACGGGGCGCAAATCATAGTGGCCACGCCGGGACGACTGATTGACCTTATGAACCGTGGCGCAGCAAAGCTCGACCAAGTGAGAAACGTGGTGCTGGACGAGGCAGACGAGATGCTCAACATGGGATTCTCCGACAGCATCAACGAGATATTCGACAACGTGCCGCAAGACCGCAACACCCTGCTCTTCTCTGCCACCATGAGCAAGGAGATAGAGCGCATAGCTCTCAACTATCTGCACGACCACAAGGAGATAGTGGTGGGCTCGCGCAACGAGGGGGCGGAAAACGTCAACCACGTGTATTACATGGTCAACGCCAAGGACAAGTATCTCGCGCTGAAACGCATCGTGGACTTCTTCCCGCGCATCTATGCCATCATATTCTGCCGCACCAAAGCCGAGACGCAGGAGATTGCCGACAAACTGATAAACGACGGCTATAACGCAGAGCCTCTGCACGGCGACCTCTCGCAGCAACAGAGAGACATAACCATGCAAAAGTTCAGGCAACATCTCACGCAGCTGCTCGTGGCGACGGACGTGGCGGCAAGAGGACTGGACGTGGACGACCTCACGCACGTCATCAACTATGGTATGCCGGGCGACACCGAGAGCTACACCCACCGCTCGGGACGCACAGGGCGCGCAGGCAAGAAAGGCACGTCCATCAGCATCATCCATACCAAGGAAAAAGGCAGGGTGAGGGACATCGAGAAAGTCATAGGCAAGAAGTTTGTGGACGGCGACTTGCCCACACCGCAGGAGATATGCACCAAGCAGCTCTACAAAGCCATAGACGAGATAGAGAAAGCTGACGTGGACGAGGAGCAGATAGCACCGTTCATGGATGACATAAACCGACATTTCGAGTATGTCGACAAAGAAGACATACTCAAGAAGATTGTGTCGCTGGAGTTCGGACGCTTCCTCAGATACTATGCCGACGCTCCCGAGATAGTGAAACCCTCGACATCACGACAGCGCAAGGACAACGGCGGCAAGGCAGAGGGCAGAAGACGCGACACGACAAAGCCCGAAAAGGGCTTCCGCAGGCTCTTCATCAACCTCGGCAAGGACGACGGCTTCTACCCGGGAGAGGTGATGCAGTTTGTAAACAGGCACGTCAAGGGCAGGCAGGAGGTGGGACACATCGACCTGATGGCACGCATGAGCTACATAGAAGTGCCTGCGCAGGATGCCGACAAGGTGATGAGGGCTCTCGACGGCACATTCTACAAGGGCAGGCAGGTGAGATGCAACGACGCTGACGGCGGCACGCCCAAAGGAAAGGCTGGCGGCAAGAGACAGCGAGCCGCAGAGGGCAAGGCTGGAGCGAGACGCGCCGCAAGACAACAGGACTATCCGAGAAAGGACGACTGGAAACAGTTTTTCCAAAACAACGGCGACACAAAGCTCATAGGCGATGAACCCGACTTCACGGAGGAGGGATGGGCAAGAAGAAAGCCAAAAAGAAAATAAATCATTAATTAATTTTAAATTGACACTTCATTGCCGCCTTATACGGCATGGAATGACTATCTTTGCAAAGATATGAACAGCCCTGTAAAGGACTGTACTCACAGAGGCCCCAAGGCTTGTCACAAAGGACAAAATGCACCCTCCACGCGACGGCGCGGACTGCGCCTGGGGCACAAGTGACATTGCCGCATCACGCAAGTGGCTCTTAGGAATCGTAAAGTGGCACTTTGGCAACTGAAAAGTGGCTCTTTAGCGTCGCAAAAACGCCACTTTGGCATCGCAAAGCGGCACTTTAGAAACCGGCAAACGCCAACTCAACGACCAAAGGGGACTCGTGCGTCTATCGTGCCGCCATCCATAAACACACGGCACGCCATCCGCACACGCGACAAAAGGCTCGAGAGGATATTCATATACCAGTTAACAATCATACATTCATTACAAACAAATGCTGAAAAAAAATCATCTGTTTCTGTCAGCAGCCTCTATGCTGCTCCTGACATCATGCTCAAAGCTCGGTCCGCTCAGCGCAGACAACTTCACAGTCACACCCAACCCGCTCGAGACGCAGGCTGGACAGGTGCCTGCCACCATCAACGGCACGTTCCCTGAGAAATACATGAAGAAAAAAGCCGTGGTGACCGTAACACCCGAGCTGCGCTATGCCGACGGACAAGTGGCAAAGGGACAGGCAGCGACCTTCCAGGGAGAGAAAGTGATGGGCAACGACCAGACAATCTCCTATAAGGTGGGCGGACGCTACACTATGAGAACCAGTTTTGACTATGTGCCAGACATGCACAAGAGCGACCTCTACCTGACATTCGACGCACGCATCGGCAAGAAGACCTATGACGTGCCTGCGGTAAAGGTGGCATACGGCGTAATAGCCACTTCCGAGCTCTACCGCCAGACCGTGCTGTCGGAGAGCGGCTGCATAGCACCCGACGCTTTCCAGCGCGTGAGCGTGGAGAGGCAGGAGGCCAACGTGAAGTTCCTCGTCAACCAGGCCCTCCTGCGCAAGAGCGAGCTGCAGAACAACTCCGTGCAGGAGTTCGTGGAGCTGCTCAAGCGCATCAACGCCGACCGCGAGGGTCTCAACGTGCAGAACGTGGAAGTGCTGGCATACGCATCGCCCGAGGGAAAGGAAGATTTCAACGACCGTCTCGCACAGAAGCGTCAGAACGTGTCACAGGACTATGTTGAAAAGCAGCTCAAGACCACCGGCGTGGAGGCAAACATCGACGCACAGTACACCGCCGAGGACTGGGACGGCTTCCAGGAACTCGTGGCAGCGTCTGACATACAGGACAAGGACGTGATACTGCGCGTGCTGTCCATGTATAAGGATCCGCAGGAGCGCGAGGAGCAGATAAGAAACATGTCTGCCGTGTTCCGTGAGCTGGCTGACGGCATCCTCCCCGAGCTGCGCCGCGCACGCCTCATCATCAACTATGAAATCATAGGCCGCAGCGACGAGCAGATAAAGGATCAGTTCAACAGCGACGCAACACAGCTCAGCGTGGACGAGCTGCTCTATGCCGCCACTCTCGACGAGACACCTGCAAGACAGGAGGCTATCTACAAGAAGGCTGCCGAGCTCTATCCCAACGACTACCGCGCATTTAACAACCTCGCCGCACTCGCACTCGCCAAGGGCGACACAAAGGCAGCACAGAGCTATGCACAGAAGGCTGCCGCCATCGCTCCCAACGCACCTGAGGCCAACGCCAACCTCGGACTCTTGGCCCTGGCTAACGGCAACGTGCAGGAGGCTGAGCGTCTCATCGCAAAGGGCGCAGGCTCTGACAACGTGGCTCCTGCCATAGGCGCACTCAACATCGCCAAGGGCAACTATGCTCTCGCCGAGCAGAACTTTGGCAAGACAAAGAGCAACACTGCAGCTCTCGCACAGATACTCAATAAGAACTATGAGCAGGCTGCCAAGACTCTCGACAAGGTTGACCAGCCCAACGCGCTCACTGACTATCTGCACGCCATCGTTGCAGCACGCCGCGGCAACAAGTTCGCTGCCAACTCCTACCTCAAGGAGGCTCTCCAGAAAGACCCCTCTCTGCAGAAGTATGCCGATGAGGATCTCGAGCTGTCACTCCTGAAGTAAGCACAGACGTTTAACCCGTAACAACGCATAATGAAATCATCGGCTTTGCCCACGTTTTCAAGCAAAGGCGCAGACAAGGCACTGTCTTGTCTGCGCTCCTATGGCCTGACGAAAGCGATTGCAAAAGTAGGGCATCTGTCTTTGATATACATATACACATTGTGCCACGCCCTGATTTTGGTTTCGTGTTCGTCCGACAATCGCAGTTTCAAGATTGAAGGCAGACTACTCAACCTCAATCAGGGCGAGTTTTATGTGTATAGCATCGACGACACTACACGCGACATCGACACTATAAAGGTGGTGGCGGGACGCTTTGCCTACGAAACACAATGCAAGGGCGAGACAACGCTCATGCTCGTGTTTCCAAACTACACGGAGCATCCCATATTCGCGCAGCCAGGCGGCAGCGTGGACATCAAGGGCGACGCACACAACATGAAAGAGATGAAGGTGAGCGGCTCTGACGACAACAAAATCATGAGCGAGTTTCGCACAAAGACCTATGGAGCAAGCCTCGACGACACACGCAAGGCGGTGAGGCGGCTCGCCCGCGACAACAAGGGCAGCAGGGCGGCGGCCTACCTCGTGTATAGATGGTTTGTGGCGTGCGACAAGCCCGACTATGTCTCGGCGCGACAACTCACAGACGACTTGCTGACGGCACAAAAGGACAACCGCCTGCTCAACAGCATGAAGGCTTCGCTCACGGCAAGAAGCACGCTCGGCAAGGGCAACGACGCTCCCGTGTTTGCGGCACGCGACATCGACGGCAGGGAGATAAACGAGAAGACGCTGAGGGCCACACCCATAGTGGTGGTGGTGGCATGGGCATCGTGGAACTTTGACAGCTCTAACATGCTGAGACGCGCACAGCAGACGGCGGAGGGGTCTGACGGCAGGGTGTCGGTGCTGTCAGTGTGTGTGAACCCCGACCTTTGGTCGTGCAGAAAGCACCTCCAGCGCAACAGTCTCACAAAAGTCACCACCGTGTGCGACGGCAAGATGGTGGAGGGCGACCTCTACAACAGGCTCGGCATGGCCACGCTGCCCGACAACGTGGTGTTCAAGAACGGCAAGGTGGCTGCCACAAGGCTCACAACGGCAGAACTGATGGAGTTTCTGCGCAAGGAGCTGCCCGAAAAGAAAGCCCAATGACGCACAATCTGCACGGGACTGTACACATAAACGCATAGAACAGTCACAAGAACCTCGCATTTGCAATCACCACAACATCGCCTTGGCAGTCCCCCATGACCGTATAGACCGTCGCCAACAAATCGCCTTGGCAGTCCTGTGACCTCCTTTGGCTACCACACGACATCGCCTTGGCTGTCCCATGACCACGCCTTGGCTGTCCTGACAGACCGCCATGCCCGACACCAACGGCATGACGATGAACGCCTCACAACATATCTATTATCACAAAGATGCTCATAAAGACATTCTCGGCGGCCGTCAACGGGCTCGAGGTCACCACCGTGACAGTAGAGACAAACACACGGCCCGGCATACAGTATCACATCACGGGCCTTGCCAACACCGCCGTCAAGGAAGGGCTTGACCGCATAGCCTCCGCCATACAGTTCAACGGCCTCAAGATGCCACACGCTGACATCACCATCAACCTTGCGCCCGCCGACCTGCGCAAGGAGGGCAGCGGATTTGACCTGCCGCTCGCCATAGGCATACTGGCGGCAGGCGGACAGATAGCCTGCAAGTCGCTGGAGAGCTATATGCTCGTGGGCGAGCTGGGGCTTGACGGCACGCTGCAGCCCGTCAGGGGAGCCCTGCCCATAGCCATCAAGGCAAGGGCAGAACACTTCAAGGCTCTCATTGTGCCAAGACAAAACGAGAGGGAGGCGGCCGTGGTCAACAATCTCGACGTGTATGGCATGGACAACCTCATGGACGTGATAAGGCTGGTAACGGGTAAGCAGGCCTTCCAGCCCACGGTGGTGGACACACGCAGGGAGTTCTACAACAACCAGTATGACTTTGAGCTTGACTTTGCCGACGTGCGCGGACAGAAAACGGTGAAGCGCGCGCTGGAGGTGGCTGCCGCAGGCGGACACAACATCATCATGGTGGGCCCTCCGGGCGCAGGCAAGTCTATGATGGCAAAGCGTCTGCCGTCCATACTGCCTCCTCTGTCGCTCGCGGAGAGCCTTGAGACCACACAGATACACTCCGTGGCAGGCAAATTGGGCAAAGACACGTCGCTAATATCCCAGCGTCCGTTTCGCTCGCCCCACCATTCGGTCACGCAGGTGGCTCTCGTGGGAGGCGGCAACAGCCCACAGCCCGGTGAAATATCGCTCGCCCACAACGGCGTGTTGTTCTGTGACGAGCTGCCAGAGTTTAACAAACACACACTCGAAGTGCTGCGACAGCCGCTGGAAGACCACAAGATAACCATCGCAAGGGCAAAATACACGGTGGAATATCCATGCTCCATGATGTTCGTGGCATCAATGAACCCCTGCCCCTGCGGCTATCACAACGACCCCACACACAACTGCGTATGCTCGCCAGGGCAGATACAACGCTATATGAACAAGATAAGCGGCCCGTTGCTCGACCGCATAGACATACAATGCGAGATTCTGCCCGTGTCGTTCAACGACCTCGCAGACAAAGAGCCGGGTGAGCCGAGCAAGGACATAAGGGAACGCGTGATAAAGGCACGCAAGATACAGGAAGAGAGATACAAGGATCATAAGGGCATACACTGCAACGCACAGATGACCGAGCAGCTCATGCACAAATATGCAGAACCCGACAAACAGTCGCTTGACATGCTGCGCATGGCGATGGAAAAGCTGAGACTGTCGGCACGTGCCTATGGCAGAATACTCAAAGTGGCACGCACAATAGCCGACCTCGACGGCAGCGAACAAGTAAAATTCACCCACATAGCCGAAGCCGTGAGCTACCGAAGCCTCGACCGCGGAGACTGGGCAGAAAGATAAGGACTTCGCAAGATAACACGACACAGCCAAAAGTGGCTCTTTTGCGTCAGAAAAGTGGCACTTGGGAAAAGCAAAGTGGCACTTGAAAAACGCATAGTGGCACTTTCTGAGAGACGTGAAAGCAAATCATGCAGCGTAATACGCGTGCATACTACCTCAAAGGCAACCTCTATTTATTAACTCACATCTTTAATTTATCTTTAATTGTAAAAAAGCCTATGAAAACAAAATCATTACTGACCATCATTATGATGTTTGTGTCTCTCTCTGTATCTGCACAGATAGAACTTTTATTCTTATATGTGGACAACAATCTACATACTTATTTTGCACTTGACCGTACCAAGAAACTTCTTTGGCTGGATGATGACGACAACACATGCTTCAAGATCACCAAATACAGCAAATCAGGAAAAAAAGAGACCTTTACTCTTGAGCTGAAAGAAGATCAAAGCGGCATAACCTACGACTTTAAAGGCTTCACGACAACAGTTGACGACAAAGGCAACATCACCACGTTACATGTCAATGGAGATTTTTTTAACCAATATAGAGACTTTAAAGTCATAATGGGGGACAAGACAAACCCAGAAGATAAACGTATCATACAATACTTCAATGAACTGGCCGGTTATCCCAAAGATCAGGGCGTATCTGGCGTGAATGTGCCAAGCGTAGGAGGCGGCAACAACACAACAGACGCTGCCACCGGCACTGTGGGAAAGGCAAAGGACGCCGCCAAGAAAGCTCTCAACAAGGCCAAGGGACTGTTTAAAAAGAAAAAATAGACCGCTTAAAACGTAAAGAACACATGGTTAAGCACATCATTCTTTGGACTCTAAACCCACAACTCACAGACGAAGAGAAAGACAAGGTAAAGGCTGGCATAAAGCAAGGACTTGAAAGCCTTGTGGGCAAAGTGCCAGGACTCATTGACGTAAAGGTCATAACCGACAGAAGACTCGCCTCTTCTAATGCCGACGTAATGCTCGACAGCACCCTGGAGTCGGAAGAGGCATTGAAAAACTATGCCACACACCCCGCACACGTGGAGGTGGCAAACACCAAGGTAAGACCTTACACCATAAACCGCTCTTGCCTTGACATCGAAACAGACTAAGCACACGGGGTCTTTGCCTCCTCGCACAAAGCCTTTGCGCCACGACCGTGGGCTGCATAGCCAGTCAGAGCAGGCACAACGCCGCCGATGCAAAACCCCATTGCCACACACAAGCCATGCCATGACCGTCCGCGGAGATGACATGGCTTTTTTGGGGTATGACATCACCCCATTCTTGTTTTATGCAAGAGTGGAGCACCGCACCAGCAAGAGCCTCCAAAACAAGCGCAAGCCACATTTTCATAACATTATGCACGATTAAGCATTTTTTTGCTCAATATGTTGTCCGTGTAAAATAAAATTAATAATTTTGCTTACAGTTTGTTAAGTGACCAATAACTATAAAAACAGAAATAACAATAAAGGAAACGATGGAAAAAATTGACAATCTCGACAAGAAAATACTGAGCATACTCTCCAAAAACGCGCGCATACCGTTCAAGGACGTGGCTGCCGAGTGCGGCGTGTCGCGTGCCGCCATACACCAGAGGGTGCAGCACCTCATCCACGCGGGCGTTATAACAGGCAGCGGATTTGAAATCAATCCCAAAAGCATAGGTTATTCCACATGCACATACATAGGTCTCAACCTCGAAAGGGGAAGTATGTATAAGGACGTGGTGGAAAAGCTCACGGAAATACCCGAGATAATTGAGTGCCACTTCACCACAGGCCCGTATACCATGCTTCTGAAAGTGTATGCAAGGGATAACGAACACCTCATGGAGCTGCTCAACGACAAAATGCAGATGATACAAGGAGTGGTGTCCACAGAGACGCTCATCTCGCTCGACCAGAGCATCAAGAGAGAGATACCCGTACACATGCAAGAGCCTGCCGACAACGAATAAAGAGGCACGCACCCTGACACAAACACACGCCAACATGAGAAAATATGATTTGGAGGACTGCATGACACGTGCCTACTCACGTCCATACTCTCCCGACACAAGGCCCATAGTGGGCATAACCACCAACCATGAAGGCACAGACGCAACCCTGCGCGACACTTACTACCAACAGATAGCCGCGGCAGGCGGCACGCCACTGCTCATTCCGCCGATAGAAGACCCCGATGTGGTGGCCTCAACACTCGACTCCATAGACGCTCTGCTGCTCTCGGGGGGCGGCGACATCAACCCTCTGTGGACAGGAGAGGAGCCTCGCCAGGGCCTGGGCCACATCAACGGGGCGAGAGACCTGCCCGAGCTGATGGCAACACGCATGGCCTTTAACCGCCAGATGCCCATACTCGGAATATGCAGGGGCATGCAGACCATGGCAACGGCTCTCGGAGGACAGGTGCAGCAGGACATGGGCCGCCAAGACAGCCTCTGCAAGCACTCGCAGGACGCCGACCGTGAGGTGGCTACGCACAGCGTGACGCTGGAGGCACACAGCGTGCTGCACACGTTGTATAATGACACAAGGATATGCGTCAATTCCTTTCACCATCAGGCGGTGGCAACGCCCGGACCTCACATGAGGGTGACGGCAAGGGCCGCCGACGGCGTGGCAGAAGCCATGGAGGGACTCTATGGCAAGCCCTTGCTTGGCGTGCAATGGCATCCCGAATGGCTGGGAGACGACGGCATACACGTGTTCAGGTGGCTGGTGCAGGAAGCGAGGCTTTATAAGGACACCAAAAGGTTTCACCGCCGAAACACAACGCTCGATTCCCACTGCGACACGCCCATGTTCTTTCCGCAAGGCATAGACTTCTCACGGCGAGACCCCCACATTCTCTACGACATGCACAAGATGAGGGAGGGCATGGTGGATGCCGTGACAATGGTGGCATACGTGCCGCAGCCAGAGTGCGGCGTGACGTTTGCCGAGGTGGCTCCCTTTCCCACAGACAGTCCCAAGGCCTATGCCGATCTCATTCTCGACATGACCGACACGCTCGTGGCAGACAACAGCAGCCTGCTGGCAAGGGCAAGAACGGCGGCAGACATAACGGCAAACAAGCGCGACGGCAAGAAATCGCTGCTCACAGGCATAGAAAACGGCCTCGCCCTGGAACATGACATAGCCAATGTGGAGCATTTCGCCAAACGTGGCATCACCTACATCACACTTTGCCACAACGGCGACAACAATATCTGCGACAGCGCAAGGCGCACACACAACACACATGGCGGCGTGTCACAATTCGGGGCGCAGGTGATAGCCGAAATGAACCGTCTGGGACTCATTGTGGACCTCAGCCACGCGGGCGAAAGCTCATTCTACGACGCTCTGGAGCTGAGCCGCACCCCCATTGTCTGCTCACACTCCTGCTGCAAGGCTCTCTGCGACGTGCCGCGCAACATCACCGACGACCAGCTTAGGGCATTGGCAAGACACGGAGGCGTGTGTCAGATAACTCTCTACAACGGTTTCCTGCGCACAGACGGCATGGCTACGATAGACGATGCCATGCGACACCTGCTACATGCCATCGACACGGCAGGCATAGACCACGTCGGCATAGGCTCAGACTTTGACGGCGACGGCGGAATACCAGGCCTGGCAGATGCGTCGGAGCTGTGCAACATCACAAGACAGCTGCTCAGAAAACGCTTTAGTGAGGAAGACATTGCAAAAATATGGGGCGGCAACTGGCTCAGGGTGATGTCTGAGGTGCAGGCTCACGCCCAAAGAACATAAAACAGCGACAGCCACGCCAGCGACACAAGATGTTCTGACGTGGCTGTCGGCATATTTTTCAGCCAAAAGCCTGATGCTCCAGACACGGAGTCGGTTTTATTTCAAGTCAAAGGCAGATTTTCCCGACACGGATGTCGTAACATATTCAACCCAAAAGCCAAATATCCTGACACCCTGTCGGCATAACGGATCACAGCTGTCCTGCCTCTATCTGCCTCACTATGCGCTCCACATCCCTGTCCTCGCCATCCGGGTCATAGGTCTTCTTGAGAGACGCTCCGAAGAGCGAGGCAAAAGTCTGGTAAAAGGCCGCGCGCAACGGACCGAGAAAGGCCTGCACAAGCTCATAGGACGAAGAATTGCACTCTCGATAGACGAGTTTTATGAGCAGCTTGCCCTGCGAGAACGTCAGACGCTTCATGCGCGGCGTGTATTGCTGTCGTATGCTTTTCTCCACGAGCTTTATGTGCCTCTGGCGCGCCTTGCTGTCGGGCAGGGTCTCCATAAACTCGTAGGTCTCTATGATGATGGCGTTTACCTCTTTGGCTATGGGCAACACCTTTTTGACGTTTGCCACCATACGGTTGTAGGCCTTGCGCTTCTTCTCGCTTGCAAAGACGGGCGCGGGATATATATACAATGTGTTAAGCTCCACATACTGTATGCTGTCGCCGTCAACGAGTGCCTTGCTCACCTTTACCATGGGCGGAAACACGGGCGTTGTGGAGGCAGCCCCTACCGTCGTGACAGTATCGGCCGTCTCCACACAGCCTGCCACGGCACACAGCGCGCGGCAGAGCAGCAACGTGACGAGCATCATCGCCCTGATATAATATTCCATGATGTGCATAACGCAGGCAAAATTACACAGAAAAATTCATTTTAGCCACACCCCTCACTTTAAATTACGTGAACAGCAGCAAAAAGCCGCCGCCCACACAAGGCAGAAAGGCACGAAAGACCACCCACAAGCCCTTTTCACGCAGATGACAGACACGGCAATCATTCTCACTAAAATTATCATATCTACAATGACACTAAAAATCAAGGCCACACTCGCCATCATCATGGCGGCTACAGCCACGATGACAATGGCACAGCCTGCCCTGCGCGACACGGCAATGCACGACGGCATCGCCCTACACGCCACCGTGGCATGCGCCGCACCCGACACGGCTACCCTCGACAGCATACACACGTGCAGATACACAGCCGCCACACACGGCGACACACACTCCTGCGCCGACTCTCACTCGCTCAAGACCGCCGAATGGGCGGTGCCAACCTCGCTGTTTGCCGTCAGCGCACTCTGCATAAACACCTCCTGGGGCAAGAGCGTGCGCAACGAGATGCACGACTGTCTGTCGGCAGGCGACGGCAAGCGTTGCTCCATAGAAAACGTGGTGCAGTATGCGCCCGTGGCAGCCGCCTACGCGCTGGAGTTTACACACATCAAGGGCAGGCACAGCCTCAAAGACAAGACCATACTGCTCGCCATGTCTGCCACAACTGCCGTCGCGCTCACAAAGGGCAACAAACTATTGTTCAACGAGAAGCGTCCCGACACCTCCGAGCGCAACTCTTTCTCGTCTGGCCACACTGCCATGGCGTTCATGGGGGCTGAGTTTCTGTGGAAAGAATATCACGACACGCAGCCCGTCATAGGCTATTGCGGATATGCGACAGCCCTCTTTACGGGCTACATGCGTATGCGCAACAACAGACATTGGATAAACGACGTGGTGGCAGGAGCCGCCGTGGGCGTGTTCTCAACGAAACTTTCCTACTGGCTATACCCAAAAATCTTCGGCAAGAGCGACTGTAGGCAAGGCACAAAAAGCAAAGACAAACCCGTCGTGTTTGGTCTGCCCTACTATGACGCAGGCAACGGCATGGGCCTTAATATGGCCATAGTGTTCTGAGGCGGCTATCCTGCATGGCAAAAGAGGCTTTTTCACAAACACAAAGTGGCTCTTGAGAAACGCAGAATGGCTCTTTAGCAACATAAAAGTGGCTCTTTGGAGGCATCTGAGTGACTCTCTGAAAATGCAGACGCTCCCACGGGACGCGCGACACTACAATAAGGATATGCAAAAAGGCTGCAACCATGCGGATTGCAGCCTTTTTGCGTGTTGTCCCAGGCGGATTCGAACCACCACAAACAGAACCAAAACCTGTTGTGCTA
>CAMGFM010000007.1 GCA_946055365.1 uncultured Prevotella sp.
CAACACACCAACACATTATACATATAAAGCTCACGCAATGAAAATATATAAAAACTCATAAATTTAAAAGATGTGGCAATAGTGTCACGCTTATTGCGTTATACATAATATATAATAAGGTGTAGAAGCAAGACACAAACGGCACAAGCCCAAGCCGCAAACGGCACAAGCGCAGGGCATGAACGTCCTGACGCAAGCCGCAAACGGCACAAGCCAAGGCGAGACACACCCTACCCCAAAAAGAAATGACAGTAAAAATGAACAGACACCACATCACATACATTGCCACGTTCATAGCCATGCTTGCCCTTTGCGCCTGCGGCAGCGACAAAAACCTCAAAAAAGGTGAGAAATATCTCGCCATAGGCGAATATTATGACGCTGCGGCACAGTTCAAGCAGGCCTATCGCAAGACCTCGCCCAAAGACAAGGAGAAGAGAGGCAAGATAGCACTGCGCATGGCCCACTGCTATGAACGCACAAACGCGGCACAGAAGGCCACAGCCGCCTATGCCAACGCCGTAAGATACAGACAGGCGTCGACAGAAGACCGTCTCGCCTATGCGCGACAGCTGCTCAAGACGGGCGCATACAAGCAGGCGGAGGCGGAGTTTGCGCTTGTGCTTGACTCCATGCCCGACAACCTGCTCGCAAAGAACGGCCTGGTGTCGGCACGCAACGCACAGGCATGGAAGAAAGAAGGCTCGCGCTATCGCGTGAAGCGCATGGACGTGTTCAACTCGCGGCGCGCCGACTACTCGCCCGTGCTTGCAGGCGACCAGTGTGAGCGACTCTATTTCTCATCAACGCGCAACGAGGCTCTCGGCGACGAACTCAGCGGCATCACAGGCACAAAACCCTCTGACATCTTCTGCTCTGAAAAGGACGACAAGGGACGATGGACAAAGCCAGAGGCTGTCACGGGCGGACTGAACACGGGTTTTGACGAGGGGGCTTGCTGTCTGTCGCCCGACCAGCGCGTCATGTATCTCACACAGTGCGAGAGCGACCCATCATATCCGCGCTATGCGCAGATAATGACCTCCAACCGCTCAGACGCGACGTGGGGCAAGCCCGAGCTATTGACTGTAACGCGCGACACACTGTCAAGTTACGCCCACCCGGCCGTGTCTCCCGACGGCATGTGGCTGTATTTCACGTCAGATATGCCGGGCGGACAGGGAGGACTTGACATTTGGCGCGCGCGCATCACGCCCGCCGGGCTCGGCGGAGTGGAGAATCTCGGGCCCACCATCAACACCCCAGGCAACGAGATGTTTCCCACGTTCCGCCCCAACGGCGATTTGTATTTCTCGTCTGACGGACATCCCGGCATGGGCGGCCTTGACATCTTCATAGCCTCACCCGACCCCAAGGGACATTACACTCTCTCCCACCCCGGCTACCCTCTCAACTCCATGGCCGACGACTTTGGCATGACCTTTGAGGGCGTTCACAACCGCGGATACTTCTCTTCCAACCGCAACGACGCACGCGGCCTCGACCATATCTACAGTTTTGAAAATCCGGAGGTCATACAAAACGTGCGAGGATGGGTCTACGAGAAAGACGGCTATGAACTGCCCGCCGCCGTGGTCTATATCGTAGGCTCTGACGGCACAAACAAGAAGGTGAACGTGAGGGGCGACGGCTCATTTGACTACGTGGTGCGTCCCGGGGTGGACTATATCATGCTCGCAACGTGCAAGGGATTTCTCAACCACAAGGAGGAGCTGAGCATAGTGCGCACCGACGAGTCGGTGGAGCATGTGCTGCAATTTCCGCTCGCCTCCATCTCCGCCCCGGTGCTTATTGACAACATCTTCTATGACTTTGACCGCGCCACAATACGCCCCGAGTCGGCTGAAGCCCTTGACGCGCTGGTGGTGCTGCTCAACGACAACCCCAACATCACCATCGAGCTGTCTGCCCACTGCGACTACAAGGGCTCTGAGGTCTATAACAAAGGACTGTCACAGCGTCGCGCGGCCGCCGTTGTGGACTATCTCGTGGCAAAAGGCATAGCCGCCGACCGACTCACGCCCATGGGCTATGGCAAGGAACGGCCCAAGGCGGTCAAAGCACGGCTCACAGAAACCTATCCTTGGCTTAAGGAAGGCACGGTGCTTGACGAGGAGTTCATAAAGTCGCTCGACGAGGACAAGCAAGAGATATGCAACCAGCTCAACCGACGCACAGAGTTCACCGTATTGCGCACCACCTATGGACTGTTTGACGAAAACGGCAACCTCAAGGTCACGCCATCGCCGCAAAAGCCCGACAACGGCAATGAGGAAAACGGCGACGACGACGAGTTTTTTGTGTTTTAGACAATCAACTCACGCAACCTCGCAGAAATAAAGCGGCTCTTTGGATATAAAAAAACGACGCTTGGCTGAAATAAAGTGCCACTTGGCTGAGACAAAGTGCCACTTGGCTGAGACAAAACGCCACTTGGCTGAGACAAAGCGGCTCTTTGGCTATCAAGAAAAATGCCCCTTGGCAGCCGCAACCATGGCGTGCCGACAGCATACACCCACGCTCACAAGTCGTTACCACACTATATAAGTCTTGAAAAAAATGGAACATGACATGAACAAAGCTATCTACCTCAAACTCGGTAAGCCCACCGACAACCTCAGAGTTGGACAAAGCCACTGGTGGGGCTATCCCGACATGCCCATAAGCATGGAAGTGCCTACTCTCACCGACGCCGACGGCAACGAGTATGCGCTTGATTTCCTGTGTCAAATCAACCTTTCCGACCTCCACGAGTTCCTCAACGACACCGCCGCCGCCACTGGCGACAGCCACATCACCCAATACCCCCTGCCAAAGAGCGGCTTGCTGCTGTTCTTTGCCGACATAGCCTACTATCTCGGCAACTGGGACGAGCCGAGCATCAGTATGCATTATAGCGACAACCGACAGGTGAGAGTGATATACGTGCCTCAGGAGCAAATGGCAGAGGTAGTGTCATGCGAGGAGTTCTATGCCGACGACAATATATGCGCACAGCCCATAGAGTTTGCGCTTGAAAAACCCGGCCATGACGCTCCCGAGCATTTCCTGCTGGGCTTTCCAGAACACCGCGAATGGGAAGACTGGGACGAAGGACACGAACAATGGCAACTGTTGCTGCAAATGGACTCTTGCGAAGACGACAGCTATGTGTGCAACTTTATCGACTGGGGAGTGCTAAACCTCATTATCTCTCCCGAAGACCTGCGCCGTCACGACTTCTCTAACGTAGTGGGAATAATTCTGTCTACATAAGCTACAAAGGTAAAACGGCATTACGGATGGCAGAAACGTCTGTCTTCCGCATGAAAGCACATAAGCCGACAAAGGTAAAACAGCATTACGGACAGCAGGAGACATCTGTATTCAGCATGAAAAAACACGACACCATAAGACCTACGGCAATGAGGAAAGTGCGGCTACACATCTTTCCCCGTTGCTCATGCCTATAAAACAGCCTTTAAAAGGCCTCCGCACGCCTTCTCCACAAGCGTCAGGGCATAGTCAAAGTCTGATATACCACCATAATAAGGGTCTGGCACAGCCGCCACGGCCTCTCCCTCTGGCAGAAAGTCAACAAGCATCCTCACCTTGCGCCTCGCCCTTTCGTCAGGTGCCAACGACGAGACCGCCCGATAGTTGTCGCCGTCCATGACGAGTATCATGTCAAAGTCGTCAAAGTCACGCCTGCTTATCTGGCGCGCCCTGCTGTCAAAGCGATAACCGCGCAAGAGTCCGCGCTCGCGCATACGGCTGTCAGGCAACTGTCCTATGTGCCATCCGCCAATGCCAGCGGAGTCTATCACAAACTCGCGCTCCACGCCTGCCTCCCTCACCATGTGAGCCATCACGCCCTCTGCCGCAGGGCTACGGCATATATTGCCAAGACACACAAACAACAGTTTGCGCACTTTTACTGCATCTTCTCTCCTAACTTTGTCCTTTTTATCCATTCGTGTCAGTGTATATATTAACTAATGCAACCGCCTTTAAATTTAGTGCAACCATATATATAATAATGTATAGGCTATATGCGTGTGCAAAAGTAACACAAAAAACCGTGAAAACAATGGTTTTCGCATCGCAAAATGTCACATGAGCAGCGACACGTCACCCATTGCAATGTGAGGAGCGTCATTTTTGCCAACCACTCCCTGCCACTGACACCGCCACACACGCCTGCCGTCGCGCCGAATACAGCCTTTCAACCCCAAAACCACCTGTTGACACGCGACAACCCTGTCCTTTTGTTTAAGCAAAATGTCCCTTTTGCGCTTCAAACAACATTTTTTTTGAATTAGTTAATCTTTTCCAACAGTCTACGCTTTGACATTAACGATATTAGATGTACTTTTGCACATGTTAGGTGGCACACGGCGCAACATTACATGACCGTCAGGCAAGTGCCAGCAAGCGACACCGGCCGCAGCGTCACTACACCTGAGACCGCTCACGCACAAAATTACATGTAATAGGATATATCTAAAAAAATTATGGAACCAAAGAAAAAAAGTATTTTCTCACGCATTGCACTCGCAGTGACAGCACTCGCCCTCGTGGGCTGCATCGCATGGCTTGCCATAAGCCTCAACGACCAGAAAAAGGAAAACCAGGCCATGCAGGAACTCGCCGCTCTCGACAAGAAGGAAATGGAGAACGAATACCAGCAGTTTGCCAACCAGTACAGCGAGATGAAGATGAAAATCACCAACGACTCCATTATAGCACAGCTCACCGCCGAGCAGGAAAAGACAGAAAAGCTGCTCAAGGAGCTAAAGGACACCAAGGCAAACAACGCAAGGGAGATAGCGCGACTCAAGAAAGAACTCGCCACGGTGAGAGCCGTATTGCGCAACTATGTGATTGAGATTGACTCGCTCAACAGGCTCAACCAAAACCTCACAGAGGAGAACAACAGAATAAAGGGACAGTACAACGAGGCCACAAGACGCATCGAAGGACTCAACTCCGAGCGCGAGTCGCTGTCGGAAAAGGTGGCAATAGCCGCACAGCTCGACGCTACTGGCATAAGCATGACGCTCAAGAACAAGAAAGGCAAGAACACCGACAGAGTGAGCAAGTGCAAGACCGTGCAGGTGAACTTCAACATAGCCAAGAACGTGACGGCAAGCAACGGCATGAAGACATTTTACGTGCGCGTCACGTCGCCCTCTGGCACCGTACTGGGCAACGCTGGCAGCTTCAACTATCAGAACCGCTCGCTCACTGCCACTATGAAGAAGTCGGTGGACTATGACGGACAGGAACTGGCCATGAGCCTCTACTGGGAAGTGACACAGTCGCTGCTCGAAGGCTCTTATCAGGTGAGCATATTTGCCGACGGCAAGATGATAGGCTCCAAGAATTTCACGTTCAAATAGGCACTTCACACCTTTGGGGTGACGACACGCCTGCCACGCTCCACGGCCCTATGCCCGCGAGGCAGGCATGACAGCTGGCAGCAAGACGGCAACGCACTGCCAGAAAGTGGCACTCTACGAGAGAAAAGTGCCTATTGGACAAAGCAAAAGTGCCACTTCAAGGCAGCCAAAGTGCCTCTTTGCCCACGACACAGTGCCACACGACAGCATGAGAACGGCGCACAAGACGCACCGCAACATGCACACGGCACATGAGCATTGAGGCATGGCACCGCCACAACATGCGAAGACCACAAGACAAAAGTGTCTGACCACCGTCAGAACAATACATCCTACACCTGCCTCGGGGAACATCTGTTCCACGCAAAGGGGCAACGAGATTTTGAGATATAGATATGAAACGTACAATAACAAGCATTGTGCTGCTCGTCATGGCCATGCACGGCTATGCACAAATGACACTTAGCCTCGACAGCTGCCGCATTATGGCCCTGAGCAACAACAAGAGTCTCAGTGCCGCACGCCTGCAACTGGACATGGCACGCAACACTGCGGCTGCCGCAAAGACACGACGGCTGCCCCGCGTGGAGGCTCTCGGAGGCTATGAACTGACCAGCAGGCAGGTGTCGCTGCTCAGCGACGAGAGCAAATACGCGCTTTCTAACGCTGGCACGCTGCTCACCGGCTCCATGCAGGGCGAACTCAGCGGGGCTCTCGCCACACTTATGCAGCAAGGAGTCATCACCCCGCAACAGGCGCAGGGGCTTGGCTCGCTCGCCGAACAGCTCTCTCCCAAGATGCAAGAGTCGCTCAACGCCCTCGGACAAAGAGTGGTGGACGCGTTCAAGAGCGACACACGGCAGATGTTTGCGGTGTCCATCAACATCACACAGCCAGTCTACACTGGCGGAGCAATCACCGCAGCCAACAATATGGCAAGGATAGGCGAGAACATGGCGGCAAACAACATCGACATGTCCACACAACGCACCATCCATGAGATAGAAAACGCCTACTGGACAGTGGTGTCGGTGAGACACAAAAAGCGGCTTGCCGAGAGCTATCTGCAAGTGGTGAGAAAGCTGCACGGCGACGTGGAGAAGATGATAAGGGAAGGCATAGCCACAAAGGCCGACGGACTCAAGGTGGCGGTGAAGGTGAACGAGGCGGAGATGACACTCACGCAGGCCGACAACGCCCTGGCTCTCTCCAAGATGCTCCTGTGCCAGCTGTGCGGGCTGCCCGCCGACACACAGATAACACTCGCCGACGAAAACAGCGATAGCATCATATCCACAACCGACAGCCAAGACATCTGCGAGGGCAACAGCGTGGACAACAGGCCCGAACTGATGCTCATGAACGACAACGTGAGCCTCTCCAGGCAGAAGACCAAGCTCACAAGGGCCGCCTATCTGCCGCAGGTGATGCTCTCTGGAGGATGGCTCGCCACAAACCCCAGCGTCTACAACGGCTTTGAAAAGAAATTCTCGGGCATCTGGAACGTGGGAATAATGGTGAGAGTGCCGCTGTGGAACTGGATGGAGGGAAGCTACAAGGTGAGGGCAAGCAAGATAACGACCACCATGCTCAGCCTCGAGACCGACGAGCTGCGCGAGAAGATGGAGCTGCAAGTGAGCCAGAGCCGCTTCAGAATGAACGAAGCCGCCAAACGACTCGCCATGACCATAACCAATGTGGCAAACGCCGAAGAAAACCTGAGATGTGCCGACGTGGGATTCAGGGAGGGCGTGTTGCCAGCGACAGACGTGATGGAGGCACAGACAGCATGGCTCAAGGCACAGTCTATGAAGATAGATGCAGAGATAGACATGAAACTTAGTGAGATAAACCTCAAGAAAGCTCTCGGCGTATTAAGATGACAGACATGCCACGGCACACTACAACGACAACGGCAGTGGCATGACGCAAGAAAAAAAACAGCAGGTTAACGATATTAAACATTATTTTTTAATATGTCTGAAAAGAAACAACATAGGAACATCCTCTTCGCTGTCATAGGCACTACGGCAGTGATAGGGGCCGTGGCGGCAATCGGCACACTGGCTCTCGGTCATGAGGAGGACATAATACAAGGCCAGGTGGAAGTGGCGGAATACAGGGTGTCCTCAAAAGTGCCGGGACGCATTCTTGAGCTGCGCGTCAAGGAGGGCGACTACGTCAATGTGGGCGACACGCTCGCCATTATCGACGCGCCAGATGTCAAGGCAAAGCTCACGCAGGCTGAGTCGGCGGAAATGGCGGCAGACGCCATGGACGAGATGGCGGCAAAAGGGGCGCGGCAGGAGACTGTCAACGCTGCCTTTGCCATGCTCCAGCAGGCCAAGGCCGGGCTTGAGATAGCCGAGAAGTCATATAACAGAGTGCAGAGGCTATTTGACGAAGGCGTGGTGTCTGCACAGAAACGCGACGAGGCATTTGCCAGCTACAAAGCCATGGAAGCTCAGGTGAAAGCGGCACAAAGCCAGTATGACATGGCTCTCAACGGAGCGCGCAAGGAGGAGAAAAGGGCGGCCAAGGCGCAGGCCATGAGGGCAAAGGGCGCAGTGGCAGAGGTCAGCTCCTACATTAACGAGACCATGCAGATAGCCCAGATGGCAGGAGAGGTGAGCGACGTGTTCCCCAAGGTGGGCGAGCTGGTAGGCACGGGCGCACCCATAATGTCGGTGAGCATCATGGACGATCTGTGGGGCACCTTCAACGTGCGCGAAGACCAGCTCGGCGGCATAAAGACTGGCTCTGTCATCAAGGCATGGGTGCCTGCCTACAACAAGGAGATACGCTTAAAGGTATTCTACATGAAAGACCAAGGCTCCTATGCCGTGTGGAAAGCCACCAAATCAAACGGTCAGTATGACCTGAAGACCTTTGAAGTAAAGGCAAGGCCGATAGACAGCATCGAAGGCTTGCGGCCTGGCATGTCGCTTATACTGAGACACTGACAAGAAAAATGAGAGATAACAAGTCCAAACCGTGCGCCATGAGACGCATGCTCGACACGGCAGCCCGCGAATGTCGCCGGATGAGGGCAAACACCATCTACCTCCTGTGTATGGTAGTGTTTCCGCTCGGCGTGACCCTGCTTTTCACATCGCTGATGGGCGAAGGGCAGCCGCAGAACATGCCCGTGGGCGTGTGCGACCTCGACAACACCGCGACCACGAGGCACATCGTGCGCCTGCTCGACTCCTTTCAGTCGACCAAGGTCATCGCGAGATATGAGAGCGTGGACGAGGCGCGCCACGCCATGCAGCGCGGCGAGATCTACGGCTTTGTCTATTTTCCCAAAAACACCACTTCACAGCTGCTCGCATCGCGCCAGCCAAAGGTGTCGTTCTACTATAGCTACACGTCGCTCACCGCGGGCAGCCTCGTCTATAAGGATATGAAGACGGCAATGACTCTTGCAAGCGCAGGAGCGGGCCGTCAGGTGCTTGCGGCAAAGGGCATGGACGACAGCCACATCATGGCTTTTTTGCAGCCGGTGACGCTTGACACTCACCCGATAGGCAATCCATGGCTCAATTATAACATCTACCTCAGCACCATGCTCGTGCCTGCATGTCTCATGCTGTTCATCTTCCTCACAACGTCCTATTCGCTGGGGCAGGAACTGAAGATGTCTACCGGCCGCGAGCTGCTCTCTACGGCGTGTGGCAACATCTGGGTGGCACTGGCAGGCAAGCTGCTGCCGCAGACGCTCATCTTCATGGGGGTCATGGCGGCATATATGTATTATGTGTTTGGCATACTGGGCTTCCCACATCCGGGCGGAGTGCTGCCGACAGCACTGCTCGGGCTGCTCGGAGTGCTGTCGGCCCAAGGTCTCGGCGTGCTTGTATTTGCCATAATCCCGTCTCTGCGCATGTCCATGAGCATCTGCTCGCTGTGGGGAGTGCTGGGCTTCTCTCTGGTAGGCACCGCCTTTCCCGTAATGTCCATGGACAAGCCTCTGCAAGTATTGGCCAACCTGTTCCCTATACGCCATTTCTTTGAGATATACAACACATGTATATTCGGCGGATTTCCCTTGAGCTATGCCAGCCTGCACCTTACAGCCCTCGTGACATTCTCGCTCCTGCCCATAGTGTGCGCACCGCTCATACGCCGCAGCATGTACACCTATATATATATGCCCTGACCGTGGCGCAAAGGCAGGCAGCCAAGGACACAAGGTTTACACTCGCAAGTGAAGAAGCCCTGCCTATCAAGGCATGACATGGCTCATTCAAGGCAGGAGATGCGCCTGCAAGCCATGCCATGACGCATGGCATGGCTCCATGAAACATAGCAAACAAGACAAACAAAAGCCAGCCACGTGGCAGGACAACAGCAAGAGATGAGAAAGACATTAGACTATATAATACGTTTTGCCGAAGATACCGCACAAGTATGGGTGCAGGAGATAAAACATGCGTGCAAAGACGAGGGGGCGATATTGTTCCTCATTGTCGTGCCGCTGCTCTATCCGCTGCTCTACTCGTGGATTTACAACAACGAAGTGGTGAGAGACGTGCCTGTGGCTGTGGTTGACCTGTCGCACAGCCACGAGTCGCGCGACTTCATACGCCGCTGCGACGCTACCCCGGACATGTGCGTGGCTTACCATTGCAACAGTCTCGAGGAGGCAAAGTCGCTCGTGGGACAGGGCAAGGCCATGGGCGTGATACTCATGCCCGAAGACTATGCGCTGAAAATGGGCCGCATGGAGCAGACACACGTGAGCGTCTATTGCAACACCGCTCTCATGCTCACCTACAAGGCCATCTTCCAAGGCTGCAACGCCGTTGCGGCAGACACGGGCGCAAAGATACAGACACGACTGGCAGGCAACACCACCTCACGTGAGGACGAGCTGACCACAAGGCCCATTGACGTGGAGGAGATTGCCATGTTCAACACCACGGGGGGCTATGGCAATTTCATCCTGCCCGCCGTTCTCATACTCATAGCGCAGCAGGTGCTGCTGCTCGGCATAGGCATCAACTACGGCAGACGCTATGAACGCCACGGCTTTGCCTCTCTGCGCCCACTGCTCAACCGTCCGTCAGGACTCACATGCGTCATGACAGGCAGGACACTGGGCTATCTTACGCTGATGCTGCCCTTGCTGTCGTGGATGGCACTCGCCGTGCCGTCGCTCTTTGGCTTTGTGCAGACCATACACATGCGCGACTTCATCACACTCGCCGTGCCTTACCTGCTGGCGTGCATCTTCATAGCCATAACATTCTCCTATGCTGTGAGACAACGCGAAAACGTGATGCTGCTCGTGGTCTTCACCTCCGTGCCGCTGCTCTTCATGTCGGGCATATCATGGCCGCAGTCCAACGTGCCGCTGATATGGAAATGGGTGAGCTGGCTCTTCCCCTCCACCTTTGGCATACAGGGCTTTGTTAAGCTCAACAGCATGGGCGCAGTAGCCGCCGACATAACCTCAGAGCTGCGCTCTCTGTGGATGCAATGCCTGTTTTATGCCGCCACCGCCACCATCGTGACATGGAGGCAGATAATGACATGGGGCAAGGCGTAGGACGACACGCAGGGCATGGCACATTGCAGACAGTATGAGCGGTGACAGCCGTCCTTGCATCCCCACGCATTGGCACCCTATACCCCTTCATGCGCATCCCCCCAACCCCACTTACAGACATCACATGCGCCATAGACACAGTCTACAAACACACGTGGCTGACTCCATACAATGACGGAGCCAGCCTTTTCTTTGCCTTTCGCGCTGCAATGAGGCACTCTTTTCACGGCAAAGACACGCCTGAAAAGGCAAGCAAAGCGCGACCAACGTGACAGACTCATGCGCAGGATTTGCAGAGTGCCTCCTCACGTCATCTAAAGTGGCTCTTTAGACCTGCCAAAGAGGCACTTTAGACCTGCCAAAGTGCCTCTTTGGGCTTCCTAAAACGCCTCTTTGCATTTTGCAAGCCACCACGCCACGACAGTCACGGTGTCACGGGCGACATGAGAATCGTCGCACGGCGAGGGGCAATGACGCGGGACAGCAGCGGCAAAGAGCATGTGCAGCCTGCGAAATTGCACATAAAAGGGGTGAGGGATGGCACTTATACAGAATAATTTTGTAAATTTGCATGCTATAAAAAACACATGACATTATGAACGAAGAACTGTCCTTGGCATGGGACATCATTTCCACCACAAACAACAACCTTTTCCTCACGGGCAAGGCGGGAACGGGAAAGACCACGTTTCTGCGCAGACTCAAACACGAGTCGCCCAAGAGACTGGTAGTGGTGGCTCCCACTGGCATAGCTGCCATCAACGCCGAGGGCGTGACCATACATTCATTCTTCCAACTGTCATTCGCGCCATTCCTGCCCGACGCCAAATATAACAAAGAGGGGCAGTATCGCTTCTCAAAGAACAAGATCAAGCTCATACGTTCCATCGACACCCTCGTCATTGACGAGATAAGCATGGTGAGGGCCGACCTGCTCGATGCCGTCGACCACGTGCTGAAACGGTTGCGGCGCAACAGCCTGCCGTTTGGCGGCGTGCAGATGGTCATGATAGGCGATCTCGGACAGCTTGCGCCCGTGGCAAAGGACGAGGAATGGACCATGCTGCACAAATATTACGCCACGCCTTATTTTTTCTCGTCACTCGCACTCAGGCAGACACCCTTCTCGGTCATAGAACTCAAGAAGGTCTATCGCCAGAGCGACCCGCAGTTTATTGACATCCTCAACGCCGTAAGAGACAACAAGGTAGACGAGCGCGTGCTGCGCACTCTCAACTCACGCTACCTGCCACATTTCACGCCCGACACGGCAGACGGCTACATACAACTCGTCACCCACAACCACATAGCGCAGGGCATCAACGAGCGACAGCTCAACATGCTCAAGGGCAAGGCCTTTAGCTATGAGGCAAAAGTAGAGGGCAAGTTTCCCGAATATATGTTTCCCACCGACGAGAGCCTCACGCTCAAGGAGGGGGCGCAGGTGATGTTTGTCAAGAACGACTCGTCGCAAGACAAACGCTACTACAACGGCATGATAGGCACCGTGTGCAGCATCAACGCCAACAACTTCACCGTGAAGGCACGCGACACGGGCGAGGAGATAGAGGTGAGCCGCGAGGAATGGACCAACACACGCTATGAGATGGACGAGAAGACCAACGAAATAGCGGAAAAGGTGGACGGACGCTTCAGGCAGTTTCCCGTAAAGACCGCCTGGGCGATAACAATACACAAGAGCCAGGGACTGACGTTTGACAAGGCTGTCATAGACGTGAGCAACGCCTTCACTCACGGTCAGGCCTACGTGGCGTTGAGCCGCTGCAAGACTCTGCAAGGCATGGTGCTGAGCGAGCCGCTGCCCATGTCGGCCATCATCAGAGACCATGCCGTAGACGCTTTCGTGAGCTGTTCGGACAGCATGAAGCCCGACTGGGAAAAGGTGGGGCTGATGCGCCGTGACTATTTCCTCAGCATAATAGGCGAACTCTTTGACTTTAGGCAACTGATGACGTGCGCCGAGAACTTGAGAGACCTGCTCGACGACCATTTTCGCCGCTCCTTTCCAAGGCTCATCGCAGAATACAAACTGTGTTGCGAGACCGTGAAGAAAGAAATGTATGACGTGGCGGAGAAATTCAAGGTGCAGTATTGCCAGATAGCACTGTCGGCGCAAGACTATGCCACAGACACACTGCTGCAAGAGAGACTGCGCAAGGCGGCAGGCTATTTTCTCAAAACCCTGTCGTCGGTGGAGAGTCTCATAAAGAAGACCAACGCCACGAGCAATGCCAAGGACGTGAGGCAAAGGTACAAGGAGCTGTTGCAGGCTCTGGACGAGCAGGCCTCGCAAAAGCACAGCCTGCTGGCCTATGTGGGCAAAGAGGGATTTCACATCGAAGATTACATGCGCCATCGCGTGACCGTGCTAAACGGCAACGCCGCAGGGCCTGCTGACAGCGCAAAGACAAAGGAGACCAAGAGCGCGGCAGGCAACACCACGCTCACGGAGGGCAAGACCAACAAGCGAGTGTTTGACGAGCTGGTCAAATGGAGACTCGAAAAGGCGCGCTCACTCAACACCCCAGCCTACACTATCTTCACGCAAAAGGCACTCATAGGCATAGCCAACATCCTGCCGCGCAATCCCGAGACGCTCAGCATGATACCCTACGTGGGCAAGCTAAAGAGCGAGAAATATGGCAACGTCGTGCTTAACATCATCACCGAAGCACTCCACAACGAATAGAGACGCATGACAAAAATATCATTGACCACACAACATACACACAACCCATCATGACAAAAGCACTATTCCTGGATATAGACGGCACTCTGGTGAGCTTCAAGACCCACCGCATACCGCAATCTACCGTAGAGGCCATACGCATGGCGAGGTCAAGGGGCATAAAGGTGTTCACTTCCACGGGGCGACCGCGCCAGTTGCTCGGCAGCGTGCCGGGCATGGAGGGCCTGTTTGACGGATATGTACTCGCCAACGGCGCACATTGCATCGTTGACAACGTCACCGTGAGCAAGCAACTCATACCCCGCAACGAGGCAGAGAGGCTGCTGGACTATTGCAATGCGCACAAACGACCCGTGTTTGTGGTGGGAATGGACGACATACAGTATGCCAATCCCGACGAAACGATGAGACACGTGATATTTGAGCTGCTCAAGGTGACCTACAACAAGTTTGACCTGCCCATGGAAGAGGTCTTGCGACAAGGCATAGTGCAGATGACACCGTTCATCAGCGCAGACGAAGAACGCATCATCGTGCCAGAGATGACACACAGCACATCTACAAGATGGCATCCCACATTCTGCGACGTGGTGGCAGCCAATGCCGACAAGGCCGCAGGGCTCGCCGCCGTGGCAGAACACCTCGGCATATCCATGGCAGAGACCATGGCCTTTGGCGACGGCGGCAACGACATCTCCATGCTGCGCGCGGCAGGCACGGGAGTGGCCATGGGCAACGCCCTCGACAGCGTGAAGCAACACGCCGACTACGTCACCACAAGCGTAGACGACGACGGGGTGTACAACGCGCTCAGACATTTCGGCGTAATATGACACCACACGACAAGACAAAGCATATTTTCACCTACCCAATAATACATTAAAGACATGGACATTACTGAAAGATTCATCAACTACACCAAGTTTGACACACAATCGTGCGAAGACTCCAAGACAGTACCGAGTACTGACAAGCAGCTTGTCTTTGCCAAATATCTCAAAGAGGAGCTTGAGAGAGAGGGATTCAGCGATGTTGAAATGGACGAGATGGGTTATGTGTATGCCACACTCAAGGCCAACACCAAGAAAGACATCCCCACCATCGGCTTCATCGCACACTATGACACGAGCATGGACTGTTCGGGTGCTGACATCAAGGCCCGCATCGTGAGAAACTACGACGGGGGCGACATAGTGCTGTCAGAGGGCATCGTGTCATCGCCATCCAAATTTCCAGAACTGAAGTCTCACGTGGGCGAAGACCTCATCGTGACCGACGGACACACACTGCTCGGTGCCGACGACAAGGCTGGCATCGCGGAAATAATGCAGGCCATGTGCTATCTGCGCGACCATGACGAGATAAAACACGGCGACATACGCGTGGCATTCAACCCCGATGAGGAAATAGGAAAGGGCGCACACCACTTCAACGTGGACAAGTTCGGATGCCAATGGGCATATACCATGGACGGAGGCGACCTTGGCGAACTCGAATATGAGAACTTCAACGCCGCAGGGGCAAAGGTGCGCATCAAGGGAGTGAGCGTACACACGGGCTATGCCAAAGGCAAGATGGTCAACGCCAGCAAGCTCGCCATAGAGTTCAACAACATGATTCCCACAGACGAGACTCCCGAAGAGACAGAGGGCTATCAGGGCTTCTATCACCTGCTTGGCATCAACTCATGCACGGAGCTTGCCACGCTGTCATACATCATACGCGACCACGACCGCAAGAAATTCGAGGCGCGCAAGGACTTCATGGAAAAATGCGTGGACAGGATGAACGAGAAGTGGGGCGACGGCACGGTGAGCATAGAGCTCAAGGACCAGTATTATAACATGAAGGAGAAGATAGACCCCAACATGCACGTCATAGACATCGTGCTTAAGGCCATGCAGGAGTGTGCCGTGGCACCAAAAGTGATGCCCATACGCGGCGGCACCGACGGCGCGCAGCTCTCATTCAAGGGCCTGCCCTGCCCCAACATCTTCGCAGGCGGCGTAAACTTCCACGGCCCGTATGAGTTTGTGAGCATACAGGTGATGGAAAAGGCCATGCAGGTGATAGTAAAGATATGCGAGCTGACGGCACACTACAATGACTAAGCCGACGGCATAGCCACCCTACACTAACATACAAGATATGTCAGAAGTACCAACTCTGATCAATGACCTCGCCTTGATACTCGTAGTGGCAGGCATAGTGACCCTTGTGTTCAAAAAACTCAGGCAGCCACTTGTGCTGGGCTACGTCGTGGCGGGGTTTATTGTAAGCCCCCACATGCCATACACCATGTCTGTCATAGACAATGCCAACATAAAGATATGGGCAGACATTGGTGTGATGTTCCTGTTGTTCGCTCTTGGCCTTGATTT
>CAMGFM010000008.1 GCA_946055365.1 uncultured Prevotella sp.
GAGGATAATATTGTCGTTCCTGATGACAATACGGACATACAGAAAGAAAATACTGTCGTTCCCGATGATGACAATGTCATCGTGACGGAGGAGGAGACCGTTCCTGCCGCGCCTGCAACGCCCAAAGCTCCACAGCAGACGGTCGTGCCTGATGTGGAGAGTACGTCAGCAGGTGCTGCAAACGGCACGGTAAAGGCGACTCCTGGTCAAAACGACACTCCGAAAGCACCGACACAGGAGGTGAAACCCGAGGTTCAGGAGGACGAATTTTATTTTGAGGACACGCCACAAGGCAACAAGGGCAACGGCGGCAAGCCAAACAAGACCACCACTGTCTATGAGGATGACGAATACTATGAGCTTGACGGATTCTGACAAGGCGATGTGCAGTGTGATTGGCGGCTGTCTGTGTGTGGGCAGGCACGGTCTGTATATGTAACAGTGCAGACCGTGCATGCTTAAAATACACTCTGCACATGTTCAAAATACACTCTGCACGTGCTTACAATACACTCCATACATGCAGACAGTGCAGCCCATATATCATGATACATATTATATATATGTGAGAAAATGCCGTCCGTATGCACGTGGCAGCACTTCATGAGGTGATTAATAATGCAAACAAAATGTAATCTGTGACAATATGACAACAGGCAACTTACTTTGGGTGGACGACGAGATAGAACTCTTGCGCGCCCATATCATCTTCCTGCAAAAGAAAGGCTATGATGTGACCACCGTAAGCAACGGACCGGACGCAATAGAGGAGTGCAGGAAACGCTCGTTTGACCTTATACTGCTCGATGAGATGATGCCAGGACTCACGGGGCTGGAGACGCTGCAACAAATAAAGGAGATAATGCCCGACACGCCCGTAGTGATGGTGACCAAAAGCGAGGAAGAGGACATCATGGATCAGGCTATAGGCTCGAAGATAGCCGATTATCTCATCAAGCCAGTCAATCCAAACCAGATATTGCTGACTCTTAAGAAAAACATACACCAGAAACAGATAGTCACGGAGGTGACGCAGACTGGCTATCAGCAGAACTTCCAGAACATTTCTTCGCAGATAGAACTCAGCGACAGCGTGGATGAATGGAAGGATGTCTACCGCAGGCTCGTGAGATGGGAGCTTGAGCTTAGCGGCACGGACAGCGGCATGACCGACATGCTGCAAATGCAAAAGGAGGAGGCCAACAAGGCTTTTGCCAAGTTCGTCAAAAAGAACTATCTCGGGTGGGTCACGCCGGGTGCGACGCAGCGTCCGATGATGAGCCATGACGTTTTCAAGCAGAGAATATTCCCTGCCATCAATGACGGAGAGCGTGTTTTTCTCTTCGTCATAGACAATCTGCGCTATGACCAGTGGCGTATGCTGGCGCAGGAGTTGGGCGAACTCTACGACATGGAGGAAGATATGTATGTGAGCATACTCCCCACCGCCACCCAGTATGCGCGCAACGCCATCTTCAGCGGGCTTATGCCGGTGCAGATAGAGAAGATGTATCCCGAACTGTGGGTTGACGAGGACGAGGACGAGGGCAAGAACCTCAACGAGGAGCCGCTCCTGAAGACTCAGATAGAGCGTTTCAGACGGCATGACACGTTTTCCTATCACAAGCTCAACGACTCGTCTGCCGCCGAAAAGCTCCTGGAGAGGCTCAAGACGCTCGAGAGCAATGACCTGAACGTTGTGGTGGTGAACTTCATTGACATGCTGTCGCACGCAAGGACGGAGTCAAAGATGGTGCGTGAGCTTGCAAACAACGAGAGTGCCTATCGCAGCCTCACGCAGTCGTGGTTCAGACACTCTGTCATATACGACCTGCTCAGGGCGTTGGCACAAAGAAAATGCAAGGTGTTTGTCACCACCGACCACGGCAGCATACGATGCGCAAAACCCATAAGGATAATAGGCGACAAAAACACTAACACCAACCTCAGATACAAGCTCGGCAAGAACCTGAGTTGCCAGTCAAAGGATGTCTTCGTCATAAAAAATCCGCAGGAGGCGCAGTTGCCTGCACCCAACCTCTCCACGTCGTATGTCTTTGCCACTGGCAGCACTTTCTTTGCCTACCCCAACAACTACAACTATTATGTCACCTACTATAAAGACACATTCCAGCACGGCGGCATATCGCTTGAGGAAATGCTCGTGCCGTTCATAACGATGACACCAAAGGCAGCTGGAGGCAGGGGATAGGGTATAGGTGTATGCAAAGCGTGACGCAGGCGCATGCGTGAGGTTGCAATGGCATATAAAAAAGGTCACACTGGTGTATGCAAAGCGTGACGCTGGCGCATACGTGAGGTTACAATTGCGCATGACAAAGGCGTACACTGACGCATATATGGATGACGCATGACACATGCAATGATTACAATTGCGCATGAGAATGTCACGACAACTCATGCAAAAGTTTAAAATGACGCACATAAAAGCAATATATAAAACATGGAAATAACAATCAAATCACTTGAGGAGATAAAGACGGCGGCAAAGACTTTCGTTGAAAACATGGGCGAAAGCCGCGTCTTTGCCTTCTTTGGCAAGATGGGCTCAGGCAAGACCACATTCATCAAGGCCGTGTGTGAGACTCTGGGCGTTACGGATGTCATAACCTCGCCCACATTTGCCATCGTCAACGAATATACGAGCGACATCAGCGGCGACACTGTCTATCACTTCGACTTCTATCGCATCAAGAGGCTTGAGGAAGTGTATGATATGGGCTATGAGGACTATTTCTACAGTGGCAGACTGTGCTTTATAGAGTGGCCCGAACTCATAGAGGAGCTTCTGCCAGAGGACGCTGTGAGGGTGTATGTGACGGAAAACGGGGACGGAGGACGCACTCTCACCTTCTAAACGCCCACGCCCACTTACTTATATGCGCCACCCACACGCTTGGGGACAGCGCGTGCCAATCATAAAGGCGGCACTCTCGTGACATGGGAGTGCCGCCTTTGTCGTAGTTATATGCCGCCTTTATTGTCCTAAAAAAGTTTTAGCGGACACCGATGACATAAGATAGAGGTAACCACCAACGAAAGGGACAGCAAAACATTTGTTGCAACCACGACGAGTGCGTGTCATAATGGAGGCATCCTGTCTGTCGCTGGCTGAAAAGCGGCACTTTCCTGTTGCAAAAGAGGCTCTTGCCAGCCGTGGAGAGCCACTTTATGAACAGCAAAGTGCCACTTTTGCATCACACCAGACAAAGACGTGAGGGCAGACGTGTGCTTTTGACCATCGTGACATGCCCTCTCACCACAAAAAAAGCTATGGTCATGACCGCCTACGCACGGCAGTCACGACCATAAGACGTGTGTCATCTGCGAAGATTTGGGTTCTTCTCCACCTCTGTTGGCGGATATATGTGATAGACAGACGCGTCGCCCTGCCATGCAGAGGTCACAGGCATGTTCTCTTTCAGCACGAGATCTTCCTTGAGAACGTAGGTAAAGGGCGTGCCGTCGGCCGTTGAGCTGCGTGTGAGCGTGCCTTTCCTCACAAGCACTGTGGACTGGCTGCCCGTGCGGTAGTCATAGGCGGCCTTGAGGGTGTTGGTGCGCAACTGGTCGTCGCGCCTTGTCACCATGCCAAGCACGTTGCCAGCCACCTCATAGCCATGCTCGGCACAGGCTGCCTCGGCAAGCTCGGCGGCCGTCATGCCGTCTATCTCGCTCACGAGCGACACGTCGGAGCAGGCGCGCGCCCTCACCTTCTTAAGCTCGCTCTTTGCAAGCGTGAGGTCTCTGCCTGCATGTGCGGCAGACTCGGCATACCAGCAGATAACCTCAGAATAGCGTATGAGCTGATGGCGTTTGTCGAGACACATGCCGCCCCAGAACGGCAGGGTGCAGTCATAGGCGGCTCTCTCGGCAGCTCCCGACGCTGCCTTGTTGACGGTGAAGCCCACAAACATCGGGCGATAGGCACCCACGACGGCATTGTTGCCGTCATAGGGTTCGCCGTCGACGGTGGCCCACCAGTCTACATCTGCGCCCGTTTTGGTGTGCAGGGTGCTGGCATAGACGGCATCCTTGCGCGGACCGTCGGGATAGCCTGCCCAGAAGGCACGCTCCGCAAGGAAATCGCCCCATCCGTCAAGGTCGCCAAGCTGATGGCATGACGACAACTGCGAGTCGTCGTCGCCCCAACTGCCTGGCGAGGCGTTGTAGTCTATGCCGAGGAGGGTCTCAAAGTGGTGGTTCATGCCATAATTATATACATTGCGCCAGTCACTAAGCAGTCCGTGGGGATAGGTGCCGTTGTTGACTCCCACAATCACCTCCTCTGCCTTGTCGGCAGCCTTTGCGTAATAGTCTTTCTTGTCGAGCGGGAAGCCTGCCATGGACATATAGACGGCGGCAAGAGTGGCCTTGACGGTCTGTTGTGACACATAGATGTTTTGTCCGTCAATGGAGCGGTTTGCGCCAGTGTACTGTGCAGGCAGGTTGCAGGCCTCCGCGGCGGTGAGGTCGTCGACTATCTGCGAGTATATGCCCTCCACATCCGTGAGAGGTGTCTGGTTGTTGTCGGGCAGGTTGTGGAGGATGAGCGGTAGCGCACCATAGACGCGCACAAGCCCAAAGTAGGAATAGGCGCGCCAGTAATGGGCCTGTCCGAGAGCTATGTCTATCTCCTCCTGAGAGGTTGAAACCTTGGCGGCATTGTCTATTATGGAGTTGCACACCTTAATTATAGTATATAGCCTCTTCCATGTTGCCTCCACGCCCTTAGCGTCTGTGGGTGCCTCAAAAGCGTCTGCTGAGAGATAGGCAGCCTTGTTTGAGCCTGTGGTAGAGGTGACATCGTCGCCCTGACACTGCACTATCATGGTGTTGGAGTTGCATTGATAGCCCTGTATCTTGGAATAGAGAGCGTAGACACTCATGTCAAGATCTTTCTGGTTCTGGAAATAGTTGTCGGGAGTGAGCTTTCCTTTCGGGTCTTCCGTAAGAAAATCATCGCACGACGCAAGAGTGAACATGGAGGCTGCCAGAACACAAGCCTTAAATATAAGGGTTTTCATAGTGGTGTCTTGATTTTGTTATTATTTGAAATAAGTCATCCATAGGCAAAGTGGCTCAGAACTTCATCCTCACGCCAAACGTGAATGTCCTCGGCGTGGGATAGGTGCCTGTGTCAATGCCGTTGGCACGGTCGCCATAGTCGCTTGAGAAGGAGTAGCCAGCAGGGTTTGAACCCTTATAGCCCGTGATGGTAAAGAGATTCTGCACGCTAAGACTGAGCCTGATGTCGGCAAAGCGTGTCATGCGCTTGGGCATGTCATAGGCGAGAGTGATGTTTTCGCACCTGAAGTAGCTCGCGTTTTCTATCCACTTCGACGAGTTGCCTATATACTGGTTGTTTGCCACCGTGGGATTGGGCATGGTGTGTCCTATCTCCGAGATATAGTCAGCGTCAGTAAACATGCGCGAGTTGCCAATCATGGAGTTCATGGCAAAGCGCAGGGCATTGAGACGCTGCACGCCGAAAGCACTGTTGAAGAAAGCGTTGAGAGTCCAGTTGCGATAGGTCACCGTGTTGTTCCATCCTATCGTAAGGTCGGGCGTAGACTTGCCCAATGTGACTCTGTCGTCGGCAGATGGATTGCGCGTGACGGTGCCATCAGCCTTGTAATAGGTGTCATAGCCCTCGCTGTCGATGCCTGCCCACTTATATCCATAGAACGTGCCAATGGCCTCTCCCTCCTTGATGATGGTGCAGTCGGTTATCACGGACTGGAACGAGCCGCCATAGAGTATGGGTTGCTGCGCCGTGAGCTTCTTGACCTCGTTTTTGAGCAATGTAGCGTTCACCGAGGTAGTCCATGAGAAAGCCTTGGAGTCGAATATCCTCGCATTGAGAGACAGGTCAAGACCCGTGTTTGACACCTTACCAGCGTTAATCATGTAAGAAGTGCCGCCGAGATAGTTGGCGAGATTGGTAGACAGCAATGCGTCACTTGTCTGTTTGTTGAAATAGTCCACGGAGATGTCCAAGCGGTTATTGAAAAGGCCGAGGTCAAAGCCGAGGTCAAACTGCCGTGTCTTCTCCCATTTGATGTCGGGAGTGGCGATGGAGTTTTCCCAATAGCCAGTGACACCGTTGGAAGTGCCAAAGTAGGTAGTGGTGGACGACAGCAGAGACAGCGTAGAGAACGGAGCTATGTCCTGATTGCCTATCACGCCATAGCTTGCCCTCAGCTTGAGGTTGCTCACAACGTTTCTTGCAGGCTGCATGAACGGCTCGTTGGAGATGGTCCATGCCGCAGCCACCGACGGGAAATAGCCCCACTTGTTGCTGGTGAACCTGCTTGAGCCGTCGGCACGCATAGTGACGGTGGCCATGTATCTGTCGGCATAGCTATACATGGCACGCCCCACGCCCGAGAGCAGAGACCACTCGCTGTAGGCGTTGGAAGCGTCGCGCGTCTTGGCGTTCTTGACATCCCACCACAGCACGGCTTCTGACTGAAGGTTGTTGCCGCTGATGCCCATGGCCCTCGTGCTGCTCTTGGTGGCCTCCCACACACCCGTGACGGTGAGCCTGTGGTCGCCCCATGCGCCGTCATAGGTGAGGTTGTTTGACGACTGGAGCATGGTGCGCTGCGTGTTGCTGTTGCCCATGCTGCTCTTGCCAGTGCCTTGCACCCTCTCCGTGGCAAAGGAATAGGACGTGTTGTTGTAGTAGTCGATGCCGTTTGACGAGGTGAAGGTGAGTCCCTTGGCAATGTTAAACCTCAAGTCGACGTGTCCGTTAAGCACGTCGCGTCTCCTCTCGTTCTTGTTGGCAGCCACCATACCATAGGCATTGGCCTGTATGGTGCAGTAGTCGTCCCAGGTATAGTTGCCGTTGTCGTCAAGCATCTTGCGTGTGGGCGATGAGTTGAAAGCCACCCACAGCGGGTTATACGCGCTCATCTCCAGGCTGCCTATGCCCTTGCCAATGCCCCTTGACGCGTTTATGTCGAGCGTAATGTCGAGCCAGCTGTTCATCTTGGCCTTAATGTTTGCCTTGGCGGCATAACGCTCATAGCTGCTTTTCTCTATGGTGCCCTCATGCTTCATGTAGTTACCAGAAATATAGGCCTGCATGTCGTCACGTCCCTTGGTGAACACCACCTTGTAGTTTTGCGTAAGTCCAGTGCGAAACATTGTGTCCACCCAGTCTATGCCCGGCTCCGTGCCGTCGAGATATTCAGCCAGCTGTTCGCGGCTTTTGCCGGCATAGTCCACAAGAGCCTGCGCATAAGTCTTGGTGTCCATCATCTCAGGCAGGCGCATGGCGTTTGATATGCCCCATGAAGCGTCAAGCACAATGCTGCTTTCGCCCCTGACACCGCCCTTTGTAGTCACTATGACCACGCCGTTTGCGCCACGCGAGCCATAGATGGCTGTCGAGGAGGCATCCTTGAGCACCTGTATGCTCTGTATGTCCTCGGGGTTGATGCCGTCAAGACCCGACTCTCTCACCATGCCGTCCACGACATAGAGAGGCTCGTTGCTCTTGTTGATGGAGTTGGTGCCTCGCACCCTTATCTTTACAGATCCGCCGGGTATGCCGTCGCTCACCACATTGACACCTGCCATGCGGCCGTTGAGCGCATCAGACACCTGCGTGATGGGCTGCTCGCGGAACGCCTTGCTGTCCATGACCGCCACAGAGCCTGCAAGGTCGGCTTTCTTGACCGTGCCGTAGCCTATAACGACCACGTCGCCCAGCATCTCCGAGTCTTCGTCGAGGGTCACGTCTATGTTTGTCCTGCCGTTCACCGCCACCTCGCCTGACTTATATCCCACATAAGAAAACGTGAGCCGCGACTGTGGAGACACAACGATGGCATACTTGCCGTCCATATCGGTAACCGTGGCGTTGCCACGCCTTGAACGGTCGGTGACGCTTACACCCACGAGAGGCTCGCCAGAGGCATCTGTCACCGTGCCGCTCACCTTTATGTCCTGCCTTGACTGCATTGCCGCCTGCCGCGAGCCCTCGTGTGTGACGGAGGCCTGCACACCTGCCGCAAAGAACAGGCTGCCGCACAGCAACAGATATTGCATCGTGCGCCCTGAGAGCGCAGATAGAATGTTTTGTGAAAAGATTTTCATAAAGTTAGTTTGACTGAAATTTAGAAGTTTTCCCGATACTTATTGAAGAACGAGTGGATGCAGGCACAGCCTGTTTGCATACTTTTTATATATTAGCTATTGATGATAGAGAGCGCGTCACGCTCTCGTGAGACTGTCAGGATGATATACCGACTATGATACCTATTGATTTTGAAGCATGGTATGCAACGTCAAGACGGTGTGGATGCAATGTCTGCCACACCATTGGGCGTTTGCCTGCATGTAGAGATTAGTTCAAGATTATTGCAGGATGGGTTTTCCTGATATTTCCACCTGCTGAATGTTTGTCAGAGTGTAAGTTTGATCCTGATATTTTGGTGTGATGTTAGTATGAAATGAACGATTTATTTCAACCTTAAAGACGTCTGTAGATTTTTATGCATCAAATATAAAAAATAAAACAATATCCGCAAAGAGCATTAACAAAAATTACCTATAAAAATATCACAACGTTTTCAGTTTTCTAAAATAACTTCAATTTATTTTAGTTTACACTAAAAATATTTACATTTCGTAAACAAAACTTCAAAAACCATTTCTTGTCGCAACAACTCGTCTTCTTTGACTATCTAAAGTCATAGACCGCTGGCGACGTGCGGGCTATCTACGGGCGCAGAGACGTGTGCCGTGAGACGGGCTACACGGTATTGTATGCAAAAAACGCATGGTACGGACAATGGGGTAAGCCCCTGCGTCGTCTGTACCATGCGTTTGGGTGATAAATGAGTGGATGGCGTGTTTGCAAAGTGCCACTATACGATTGCAATGTGCCACTCTGCGTTTACCAAGTGCCACTCTGCATTTGCCAAACAACACTCTACGGTTGTATAAGCACAGTTTTATTGTGGCGGATGCGTCAAGGGCGTATCATTACATCACGCCGTCCTCACGCAGCTTCACCTGCCAACGCCATGCGGAGCGCAGCACGTCGTCGAGTTTGCCCTCTGCCTTCCATCCAAGCACGTTATTGGCCTTGTCCACATTGCCCCAAATCTTCTCGATGTCGCCCTCACGGCGCGGGCCATACTTCCAGTTGAGCTTCACGCCTGTGGCTTTTTCAAACGTCTCCACAATCTCGAGCGTGGAGTTGCCGTTGCCTGTGCCTACGTTAAAGAACTCTATCGGCTCTGTATCCTTGTCAAGCACGCGTGTCATGGCGCACACATGAGCCTTGGCGAGGTCAACCACATAGATGTAGTCGCGTATGCAGGTGCCGTCGGGCGTGTCATAGTCGTTGCCGAAGATGGTGAGCGACTCGCGTATGCCCATTGCGGTCTGCGTTACGAAAGGTATGAGGTTGTTTGGCACGCCGTTTGGCAACTCTCCGATGAGTGCTGAGGGGTGTGCGCCAATGGGATTGAAATAGCGCAGCACGATGCTCTTCAGCGGTGCGCCGCTGTGGATATAGTCGGTGATGATCTGCTCGTTTATCTCCTTGGTGTTGCCATAGGGCGAGGTGGCTTTCTGGTGAGGTGCCTCCTCAGTGACGGGCAGGTTCTCGGGCTTCGGCTGTCCGTATACGGTGCAGCTGGAAGAGAAGATGATGCCTTTGACATTGTATTTGGGCATAAGCTCAAGCAGATTGACGAGCGACACGATGTTGTTGCGGTAGTAGAGCAGGGGCTTCTGCACACTCTCGCCAACAGCCTTTGAGGCGGCAAAATGTATGATGCCCTCTATCTCTGGATATTTGGCGAAAACGGCTTCCGTAGCTGCGAAGTCGCGGAGGTCAACTTTCTCAAATGCAGGACGCACGCCCGTTATCTTCTCTATGCCGTCAAGCACTTCAATCTTGGAGTTTGAGAGGTCGTCCACTATAACCACGTTATAGCCTGCCTCAATAAGCTCTACCGTTGTGTGTGAGCCGATGAAGCCTGTGCCACCGGTCACAAGGATTGTCTGTTTCATAAATAGTAGGTTTTCTTTATGTTTGTCCTTTTATATGTGAATGTAATGCCTTTCACGTGTTTACGATGTGTCTTCATGCCGCCGTGAGCGTTGCCGCCTTGCGTCTCACCGTACCAGCAATGCCCTCAGACCCATGTCTACGCCGCTGAAGCCCATGAACGCCAGCGACAGGAGACCCGCCGTGACAAGCACGATGCCCATGCCGCGCATGGCCTTAGGCACGTCGCTCATGGCAAGCTGCTCCCTCAGCCCCGCAAAGACGGTAAGGGCGAGCGCGAAACCTATGGCGGTGGACAGCGCATAAGCCACGCTCTCGAGCAGCGACAGCTGTCTTTGGGTCACGAGTATAGCCACGCCCAGCACGGCACAGTTGGTTGTGATGAGGGGGAGGAAGATGCCGAGAGCCTGATAGAGCGTGGGCGACACTTTTTTAAGCACTATCTCCACCATCTGCACCAAGGAGGCGATGACGAGGATGAAAGTTATGGTCTGCAAATATTCCATGTGCAGCGGCACAAGCACGAGTGTCTGCAACAGATGGGTAACCACGGTGGCAAGAGTCATGACAAACGCCACAGCCATGCCCATGCCGATGGCGGTGTCTACCTTTTTGGACACGCCGAGAAAGGGGCAGATGCCGAGAAACTGCGACAACACTATGTTGTTGACGAATATTGCGGATATGAAAATGAGTATGTATTCCATAATAATAAGATGCCTTGTGATAGTTTAAGTTGGGTGTCAAGATAGCTGACGTGCCTCACGCCTTGCGTCACTTGTCGTCTCCCCTCCACAAGCGTATGATTGCAAGCAGATAGCCAAGCGTGATGAACGCCCCTGGAGGCAGCACGAAGAGCAGGATGTTGGCTGTCTCGGGCAGCAACTTGACATCAAAGACACTGCCCGAGCCGAGCAGCTCGCGCACCATGCCCAGCAGTGTGAGCGCGACGGTAAATCCGAGACCCATACCCACGCCGTCGAAGATGCTCGGCAGCGGCGTGTGCTTGCAGGCAAAGGCTTCTGCCCGGCCAAGGATGAGACAGTTGACCACGATGAGCGGAATGAAGATGCCGAGAGAGTTGTTTACCGACGGCAGATAGGCGGCCATGAGCATCTGAAGTGCCGACACAAAGGTGGCTATGACCACGACAAACACGGGTATGCGCACCTTGTCTGGCACTATGTGCCTTATGAGCGACACCACAAGGTTGGAACACACCAGCACAAACATGGTGGCAAGGCCCATGGACATGCCGTTTATGGCGGAGGTGGTGGTGGCAAGCGTGGGACACATGCCGAGCAGCAGCACAAAGGCGGGGTTTTCCCTCACCACTCCGTTGTATATGCTTTCTGTAAGTTTCATGATGACGATGACGGGTTAGTTGTTTTATTGCCTCTACTGACTGATTGACGGTCTTAAAGGTCGGTTGCCTATGACCTCTGCGGCCTGATTGACAGCCTTGAGAAAGGCTCTTGAGGTGATGGTAGATGCGGTGATGGCGTCGATGTCGCCATTGTCCTTTGTGACGGCGAGCGGCTCGGCGTGCGGACAGCGGCCTATGATAGAGCCTTTGCCGCCATGCTGAAACCACGTGTCGGCCTTTATGCCGAGTCCGGGTGTCTCCGAGGTCTTGCGTATGGCATAGCCCAGCACCTTGCCCTCATTGTCAAAGCCCACAAGCACGGCGAGCGGACCGCCATAGCCCATGACCTCTGTCTCCACGGCCTTGCCTGCCGGCCTGCCGTCGGCCGCGGACAGGGTGTGTACGACAAACGTGTAGTCTCTTGCGTCGAATGAGCGTGTCAGAGTGTCGACGGAGACCTCACGACAGTGGCCTCCGCCCATGACCACGCTCATGTCTCTGGACAGCGAGAGAGCCTGCTGCTCCAGCCGCGGACCCTCGGTGGCCTTGTTGAGCCACGCAAGGAGGCTGCCTGTTATCAGAGCCACGCCCACAAGCACAGCCGTCATGTTGGTGAGATTGCTTTCCAGTTTTTTCATTTGCGTGATACCTCCCCGAAACGTTTTGGTTTGAAATAGTTATTAATGAGCGGTGTAAACGCGTTCATGATGAGTATGGCAAACGACATGCCCTCGGGAAACGAGCCCCAGTTGCGTATCACGACGGTCAACAAGCCTATCGACACGCCATAGACGAGCTGTCCGCGCGGTGTCATGGGTGACGTGACATAGTCGGTGGCCATGAAGATTGCGCCAAGAAGGAGTCCGCCGCTGAAGATGACGGTGAGAGGGTCGGCATATACCGACACGCCGCCGGTGGTGCAGCCATAGTGCAGCAAGGCAGACACGGCAGCCACGGTGGCTATGATGCTTACGGGCGTGTGCCACGTGACTATGCGCTTGTGGAGCATGAACGCCAGGCCCAGCAGGAGGGCCAGTCCGCACACCTCGCCCAGCGAGCCTGCGCCGCCGCGGCTCACGTTGCCCATCACCATCTGCAAAGCATCGGGCATCTGTTCAAGCACTGTGGGGTCGTGAGAGGTGATGGCTGTCTTCATGATGCTGAGGGGCGTGGCTCCCGTGGCGGCATCGAGATAGGCCATGTCCTGACCCACCACAGGCCACGAGGTCATCTGCTGCGGAAAACTCACGAGGAGGAAGCAGCGTCCCACGAGGGCGGGATTGAAAAGGTTGCTGCCGAGGCCGCCAAACGTCATCTTGCCCACGCCTATGGCCACGAGTGCGCCGAGCATGACTATCCATACGGGCATGTTGCTAGGCAGGTTCATGGCGAGCAACAGGCCCGTGATGACGGCAGAGCCGTCGAGTAGCGTGGGCGTGCGGCGCATAAGATACCTTGCGATGACCCATTCAAAGAACACGCACGAGGCTACGCTCACGCTGCACACCACTACCGCGCCTATGCCAAAGTAGAAAAACGACACGAGGAGTGCAGGCATGAGCGCGAATATCACTCCATACATGTTGCGCTGAACGCAGTCGCTGTTGTGGATATGGGGCGACAGAGATACTATCAGTTTTGACATTCTATCTTTTTAAGCTGTTTTTAATTTTCATTTTTCCATTACAGGCAACTCACAATGCGGCACTGCTTTACGTAAAGTGGCACTTTCTTACAGCGAAATGCCTTTTCACGCTGGCCAAAGTGCCGCTTTACGACAGCCAAGTGCCACTTTGCCATAAGCAATGTGCGCCTCAGCATATCTTATGTCATTTATACGCCCATGACAAGGCACGCCGTCACTATTGTCTTTGCGCCCTGCCCCTTATGATGCCCATGACTTTCTGCTTGCCGAGACGTATGTTGTCGAGCAGAGGCCGCCATGAGGGGCATGTGTATTGGCACGAGCCACACTCTATGCACGACACTATGTCTTCGCTCTCGCATCTGTCCCACATGGAGAGTGACGAGAGTTTTGCCAGAAGATAAGGCTCAAGGCCCATGGGACACGCCGCCACACACTTGGCACACCTTATGCAGGGCGACGGCTGCCGCCTGCGCGCCTCACGGCCGCTAATGACGGTCACGGCATTGGTGGTCTTGACCACGGGAGAGTCGATGTTCATGATAGCCTTGCCCATCATCGGTCCGCCCGACAGCACTTTGTTGTCGCTCACGGGCAGTCCGCCGCAAGAGTCGATGAGCTGCCTCACGGGCGTGCCGAGCCTCACGACAAGGTTAGAGGTGCTTGCGAGTTCCTTGCCCGACACTGTGACATAGCGTTCCACAAGCGGCTTGCGCTTCATCACGGCCTCATAGATGGCAAAGGCGGTCGCCACATTCTGCACGATGGCCCCCACGCTCACGGGTATGGCTGGCGGTGGCGGCACCTGCCGTCCCGTGACGGCCTCGACGAGCTGTTTCTCGCCTCCCTGCGGATAGCGTGTCTTGAGTGGCACCACTTCAACACCGCCGTATGACCGCGCGGCATTTATCATGACAGCCACGGCATCGGGCTTGTTGTCTTCTATCGCTATGTATCCCCTCTCCACTCTTGCAGCCCTCATCAGCAGGAGCAGGCCCTGCACTATTTCCTTAGGGTGTTCGAGCATCAGACGGTGGTCGGCGGTGATGTAAGGCTCGCACTCCACGGCATTTATTATCACACACTCAGGCACAAGGCCCTGCGGAGGTGTCAGCTTGACGGCCGTGGGAAAGCCTGCGCCGCCCATGCCTGCCACTCCGCCAGCCCTGACAAGCTCCACGATGCGCTCTGGCGTAAGCTCTGGATGAGCGTCAAGGGTCTCCAGCGTGTCGTTGCGGTCTATGTCTGGTTCCCATTCGTCGCCGTCTGCGTCTATGATAATGGCTGGACGGCTGTAGCCACATGCGTCAACGACGTTGTCTACCCTCACCACCGTGCCAGACACCGACGAGTGCAGGCGTGCCGACACGACACCTCCAGCCTCAGCCACGAGCGTGCCTACCCTCACCCTGTCGCCTTTTCTGACCACAGGCACGGCAGGCGCGCCTATATGTTGCGACAACGGCAACACCACCTGCCTCGGCAGGGCTGCCAAGGCGGAGGGCTGGCCTTGCGACAGCTTGTTTTCCTCCGGGTGTATGCCTCCTGTCTTGAACGTCTTTATTCTCATAATTGTCATTCTTTGCTGTCTTTGCACTTGTCTTTATCGTCCTCGGCAACCTTGGGCTGCGGAAATCCCTCTGCCACGATGGCATGACGCGGACACGCCTTTTCGCACTTGCGGCACAGGCGGCACTTGTCGGGGTCGATGTGTGCCACGTTGTCCGTGACGGTTATCGCGTCAAACTTGCACTCTCTGACGCATTTGCCGCAGCCTATGCACGACACGCCGCAGGCCTTGACCACAGCCGCCCCACGGTCGCGGTTGCTGCACGCAACGTAAATGCGGCGCGACTTGTTGCCTCTCGGCACTATCTGCAAGATGTTGCGCGGACAGGCCTTGACGCATGAGCCGCAGGCGGTGCAGAGCGACGGCGACACTTCGGGAAGGCGCGTGTCGGGATTGATGGTGATGCCGCCAAACGAGCAGGAAGCCTCACAGTCGCCTGCCCCAAGGCAGCCGTAGCTGCAGGCCGTGTCGCCCGAGCCACACGCATGCATGGCGTGGCAGGTGTGGAGACCGTCATATTCCACCACCCTCGGACGCAACGCACACTCGCCACGGCACATCAGCGTGGCTATCATGGGCTTGCTTTCCGTGGCTTTCATGCCCAAGAGCGAAGCTATACTGTCCATGGAGCTGCGGTCAGCCACGGGACAAGACAGCCCTTCGATGCTGCCTCCGTCAGCCGCCTTGACCATTGCCGCCGCCATGCCTGCACATCCCGGGAAGCCACAGCCGCCACAGTTGGCCTGGGGCAGCAAGGCGGCGACCTCAGCTATGCGACTGTCTTCCTTTACGGCGAAACGCCTTGAACACACATACAGCACGACGGCCGCCAAGAGAGCTATCGAGCCGAGTATTGCCAATGAGGTGATGATGAAATACATTGTATGCTTGTGTATATATATTATAAATAGGTGTAATCTTGCCTTTGTCTTCTCTTTGTTTTCCTGCCCCGTCTTCCCCTGAGGGCTACAGGCGTTCTCACCGCCGCCTTGCGCCTGCACGGTCAGTCATCCTGAGCCTGTGCAGGATGTGTCTCCATGTCGCCTGCCTGCTCACGGGTCGTGTCCATAACGCCGCCCGACACTACGTCGTCGGGGCAGAGGGTCACGGCAAAATGGCGGTTGAGCCACCGCCGGGCCGCCACCATCAGCATGTAATAGAC
>CAMGFM010000009.1 GCA_946055365.1 uncultured Prevotella sp.
GAGTGGAGTGGGGAATAGGGGATGTAGTTGCCGTATTCGGGTTGTGAGCGTGACGTGCGGTCGCGGTCTCTCTGACAGGTGTAGTTGAGCCTTATGTCCGCCGCAAGTGTCCTGCCAGTGTAGGTATAGCCGCCCGATAGCGACATGCCCAGCGACTCCACGCGCCCGAAGTTGACCGTTGACCATCTGAACTGGCTTTTCACGGGCATTGCTACAATCTTGTCCTTGATGTCGTTGTAGTAGAAGTCGGCGGCAAGGTGCAGTCTGCCCGACTTGTAGTCTGCCCCTATGTCCCATTGCGACGTGTATTCGGGCTTGAGACTCGCATAGCCCGTGAGCGTGTAGTAGAGTTCGTTGAACGTGGGAGCGCGGAAGATGCGCTTGTGAAACGCACGCAGCACCCAGGAGCCTTTCTTCCACGATGCCATATACATGGGCGTGAGCCTGTGCAGTGTGGCATGGGGAGTGTCGCCGCGGTCGTTGATGAGAGTGTAGAGCAGAGCCACGTTGGCCTCAAGCCCCCTCCACGACACTATGGCAGAGAGCAGGCTCTTGTGATCGCCGCGCAGGGCGTTGCCAGAGTGCGCCACGTTGGTGTTGAGGCTGCTCCATCTGAGGTCGGTGCCTGCGGTGAGAGACAGCAGTGGGCTGTGCCATGAGGCAGATAGTGAGCCGTAGACATCGTGCTGTTCATAGCGGTTGTCGCATGCCATGGCGGCGGCATTGGCAGATGGGTCTTGACGGTAGCGTGTCCAGTCATAGGAATATTTGACGTTGGCTTTCACGGCCACGCTGTGCCACTGGTGCTGCCATGAGGACTGTGCGAAGAAGTTGCGGTCCCACTGTCTGTCGCTGGAGTCCCACTGGTCGGAGAGCCGCCTCACCACGGGTCCCGGCAGGCCGCGCTCGCTGCAATAGAAATAGACGTGCGTGCGCAGTGACTTGTGAAATGTGGCCAGCTCCGTGCGCAGAAAGCTGATGTCGGAGTTGTGTCTTGTGCCTGTGGTGTCCTCTGAGGCTGAGCGAAAGCGAAACCTGTAGTCGCCGCGTGCGTGCTGATATTCGGCATCGATGAACATCATGTCCTTGAAAGACACATAGGCCTTGGCCTTGCGCAGTCCGAAAGAGCCGGTGCCGCACTCCAGCCTTGTCTGCGAGCGTGTGGGCCGTCGTGTCTGCATATACACCGTTGCCGCGGAGGCATATTCTGACGGCGATTGCAGGCGTTGGCTGCGGTTGGCGTTGTAGAGTGCCACCGACTCCATGTTTGACAGGGAGTAGCGGCCGAGATCAGTCTGTCCGTTTTGGGCGTTGGCTATGCGTATGCCGTCGAGATAGACCCCCACGTGTTGCGATCCGAGCGAGCGCACGTTCACAGTCTTGAGTCCGCCGAGCCCTCCGTAGTCCTTTATCTGCACTCCCGAGAAATATTTTAGCGCGTCTGCCACCGACGTGGTGGATAGATCGGCGAGCGTCTTGCCCTCCATCTTCTGCGCGGGCGTGAGATAGTGTGTCCTTGTGCCAACCACGTCTACTGTGGCGAGGGCATAGACCGTGTCGCGCACGCCCTGCCCTGCCAGAGAGCCGCCCTGGGCGTTGGCTGCATGTGGGTTTGCGGATGTCAAAAGAGACAGAGCCGCGAGGAGCATTATTCTCATTTCACGGTCAATATTTATGCTTTGTCATTATATCGGGGCGTGTCATGACAGGCACGCCCCGTGTGCAGTTTGCAAAAGTGGCTCTTTACGATGTCAAAAGTGGCGTTTTTGGGTGTCAAAAGTGGCGTTTGGCTTTTGCAAAGAGCCACTTTCCTTGTTATCTCACCAGCACTTTGCGTGTGCTGCCGTCGCTCATGCGCAGAATGTTGATGCCCCTTTGCGGTGCGTCGATGAGCTGTCCGTTGGCGTTGTATCTTGCCGTGACGTTGGCGTTGCCGTCTGTCGTGGTTGTGGTCATGCCATTGGTGTTGCCGTCGTTGGCAAATACGGGCAGGCAAGGATACCAATAGTTCTGCTCCATGGGATAGGAGCTGACGAGCGTGCCGTCGGGCGAGTAGACGCGCAGCTCTTGGTTGTTGCTCCATGCGCCTATGGTCACGCCAATGTAGAGATTGCCGTCGTTGGGACTCACACGGCAGCAAGAGCCATAAATGTAGGGCTGTGGCATATTGCCGTCTTGCGTGAAGTCGATGACCTTCTGCACGGTGTTGTTGTCGATGTCATATCTGAAGAGCATCTGTCCCGAGGTCCACGGGCCGTCGCCGCCGTTCCAGTAAAGCACGTTTTCGGTGGGCGATGCCGTGAAACAGTCGGGAGTCCACGCCCCCCAGGAGTTGGCAGGGGCATAGAGTCCGTCGGAGAGGTCGATGTCCGTGGCATCATAAGTGTCGGGATTGACCCTCACGATGGTGTTGCGCGTGGCGCCGTTGCCGTTTTTGTCGCTCACGGAGAGCCACAGGCTGCCGTCCAGCGACTGCACCACTGAGCCGTAAGACCATCCTTCGGGCTGGTTGTTGACCGTCTTTATGAGCGTGTCGTCGGTAGTGTCTATGACGAGAAGGCCGCGTTCCTGATCCACGACAAAGAGTATGCCGTCGTGCAGCACCATGTTGCCGGCCTGATTGTTGTAGACACCAGCCGAGGCACAGTCCGTGCCGGCGATGGGACCGCTCACCGACCAGTCGTCAAGGCTCACTACATATATGCCGTTGGTGGAGCTGACATAGGCCTTGCGCAGCTCTCCCGCGGGCAGGATGGCTCTCGCGTCGGCTGCCACGGAGCCTCCGTCAGTCGCTATGTTGTTGATTTGTGCCGTCACCTCCATGCTTGAGGCGTCGCAAACGGTGATGCTGGGGTCGTCATCAGCGGCATTTTGCAGGCTCTTCTTCTTGGTGACTATATACATAAGCCCCTCGTGTATGGTGGCGAAGCATCCCGTGGTGCCGAGAGACACCTCCGAGCCTTGCATAGTGAGCGGCACCCTGTAGTGCCATGCGCCGTCGCTGTCGAGAAAGTTGATTGTGGCGCGCTCTGTGCCAAACAGCCCTTCGTTGAGAACAAACACGCCATCGGCATAGTCGCCATTGGTTGTCCGTGAGTAGGCGGACAGTGTGCATACGGCTGCAATTGCGGCCGCAGACAGTAATCTGTGGAATTTTGACATAATAGGTTATGATGATGTGAAACAATAAAGTGACGGTATATACATATATCCCTGCATGTCATAGACGCGACCGTGCCGCCCCGAAAGAGGAGCGTGACGGACGGCAAGATGCAGAATATGTCTCCCCACACACTAACCCACGAGAGTGCGGGGCATACCTTATGGCTGATGGCAGGTCTTCTGACTTGCCGCCCGGCGCAAACGCCTTCCCGGCACGTGTCATGCTGCATGTCAAAAGTCAGCATGACGGCTACACGCGGCGGCTCGCCGCATATACATGGCCAGTGGCAAAAATGTTCGCGACCGTAGAAAAGGACGGCTCACAGCAGCGGGACTGTCAGGGACTTGCACCCTTGTTCCCTTTTAACCGCCGTTTGAATAGGCGGACCACAGCTTGTCAATATTTTTGTCAGCCTGCAAAGTTAGCTTATTTTATGTAAAAAACGTTTCCAGACAGCCCGTTTTTTTTGAGCTGACGCACATTTGCATTAACTTTGCATCAAGGAGAGAGGCGTGCCGTGAGGCTCTGCGGGGCGGCTTTGGCTTCATGAGAGCCAAAGGTGTGTTTTTTTTCATGACACCCCACATAACATACAAGCATCAATAAAGGAAGATGAGAAGAATATTTTTCAATCATAGGGAGGAAGTGTGGAACTCGTGGTCTCACGGCATGGGCATTGTGCTGGGCCTTGTCGTTGGCACGATATTCCTCGTGTGGTGTGGCTGGGCCCGCAACGGCTGGGCCACGGCCGGGGTCATACTCTATCTCTTCGGTATGCTATGCTCCTATGTGGCAAGCACGCTCTATCATGCCCTAAGTGCGTGGTCGCCGTGGAAGGAGCGTCTGCGCAAGTGGGATCATGCCGCCATCTACTGGCACATAGCAGGCTCCTACTCTCCCATCACGCTCATAGCCCTGCGCGAATATGGCTATTGGGGCTGGGCGTTGTTTGGGTTTATATGGGCGGCGGCCATTGCAGGCACTGTCAAGAGCTTCACCTCGCTCAAGGACAGCAGCCTCACGGAGACAGTGTGCTTTGTGGCCATGGGCATGAGCGTGCTTGTGGCCTTCAGACCGCTGTCGCATTGTGTCGGCGCGGCTGCCTTGTCGTGGATAATAGCCGAGGGAGTGAGCTATGTCACGGGTGCCGTGTTCTATAGCATCAACAGGCGCAGGTTCATGCACACCGTCTTCCATTTCTTTGTGCTGCTTGGCTCTGTGTGTCACATCATTGCCGTGTGGGAGATACTGCTCAGGTATCTCTGAATGGGGCTGTCTCTCTCCTGAGCCACCTCTCCTGCACGGCTTGAAGTGTTTTTCATACACGGCGTGTTCCTTGACGGGCAACCCATGGATGGCTGGGGAATGTAGACACTATACTGTTGACGTGCAGAGGTAAAGGACCTGACGGTAGGAAAGTGACACATTGGGCAACGTAAAGAGGCGTTTTAGGGAGTGAAAAGTGGCGTTTTAGACAGCCTAAAAGGCCTCTTTAGAGAATGTAAAGAGGCACTTTTGAGAGCGAAAACAATAATCACAGAAAAATCATATATAACACGTTTGACATTAGATGGCATATAGAGCATGATGCAAAGGCGCAGGCGGTGTGGACGTGGCTTTGTTTTTCGCAGGTATTAATGATTTTTAACTGGGGGGGGGATGTTTGTATAGTTAATTCTATTTACATTTGCATCAGTCTAAGACAGGCTTCGGCTCGTCGTTTATCGCAATCTCCATTGCGCTTGGCTTGCGCTGTCTTAGTAAAAGTATAACCTAAAAGAAAGAATATCTATGGTAAGAAAGGTATTGGGCGTGCTTGCGCTGGCGTTGGTGTCATTGCAGGCGACGGCACAGTCCTGTTTTAGGGACGGGATGGTGTGGAAGAGTTGGATAAGCGGCACTACTGACGGCCTTGGCACGGGTCGTGTGGAAGTGTCGGTCATTGACGGTGTGGAGACTGTGGATGGCGTGACCGCGATGAGGCTCTATGTGTATGACGAAGGCGAGGAATCCTTGCGCTCGCTTCGTGCCTATATCCGCACAGAAGGCGACAGGGTCTATTTCAGAAAGCCCGGTTCAGACTCAGACAAGTGGCTTCTGATGTATGACTTCGGGCTGAAGGCAGGCGAGGGATGCTATGTGTATGACGCTGCCGCCGAAGATGGCGAGGCGTGCAGGACATATATGCGTTGTGCGGAGGTCACCGCAGGCGACGGCAATGGTCCTGCCGTGATGGCTATGGAGGAATATAAGGACGAGTCATGCAGCGGTAGCGTGGAGCAGGCTGTGTGGTTGGACGGCATTTCGTCGGACAGGGGCATCATCTACAACAGCCGCTACGGCATGGACGGGCGTGGAGAGAGGCTGGTGGAGGCCTCTTGCGACGGCGAAACGTACTATGCGGCGGACATTCCCGTGAACACCTTTTTCTTTAAAAACATGTCATGGAAGACTCAGGTGGCAAGCACTACAGACGAGACATGCCCCACGTTCATACAGACCGCCACGCTCGACTGTGCGGAGACGGTGGACGGCTACAGGCAAATGCAGCTCTATTGCAGCTATGACAACGATCCCGGCTCGTTTGAGCTTGAAGCCTACATCCGCATTGACGGTGACAAGGTCTATTTCCGAAGACTTGACTCCGATAATGACACTTGGCTTCTGATGTATGACTTCGGGCTAAGGGCAGGCGAGGGCTGCTATGTGTATAATGCATATTCTAAAAACGAAGAGCCTGCAAGGACTTATGTCAAGTGCGTGGGCATAAAGGCCGACAAGCAGTGTGGCTGGACTGTGATGTCGCTGGAAGAGTATGACGACGAGTCATGCGGCTCGCTTAAAGGCACTGGTGCATGGTTGCAGGGGCTTGCCTCGGTGAACGGACTCATGTTTAACAACTGCTTTGGCATGGATGGGCTTGGTGGAATGTTGCTTGAGGCCTCATGTCAGGGCAAGGTATATTATCATAAGATAACAAGCGGCATAGGCAAAGTGTCTGGTGAAGAGCGTGCGGTAGAAAAGTGCTATGGCATAAACGGCATGGCTGTGGATGCTGACGGCACGCACGGCAATGGCATAGTGATAAGAAACGGCAGGAAGTGGCTGAAGAGATAAGGGCTACGGGGTGTGCGGAGACTGAGTGATGGCATTACGGGCGGGAAAACAGGCGCGCAGGCCTGTTAAAACCCGAAACGGTCATCAGGGCGTTATGCGCAAACAAACTTTCTTTTTGGCATCTGTTTTCCCGTTTTTCGGTTACAATGAAAACCCATTGCGCGCTCTCAAGACAGAAAAACATCTGTTCAAAGATAGAAGTTATCATCATCATAGCGTCCTAATGACCGATTTGGGTTAAAAGGGCATGTTGTTATATGTAGGCGTGTGCCATATATAATATAAAGATGTGTGCCGAAGTGTATGCTATCACAGCCCGATGTTCATCGGGCATCACATTCTGGCTGTCATGATGCACGTGAGGGTGCAGTGTCAAGAACATTGTTAGTTGTTCTTACACTGCACCCTCATTGTGTATATGGACGCTTGTCTGCCTTATGGGCGGTCATCAGTGGGCCTCGAGCCAGTTGTCGCCCCATCCAGAGTCTGCCACGAGCGGCACGCTAAGCTGACATGCGTTTTGCATTTCCTCCATGACAATCCTCTCCACCGCCTCCTTTTCGTCGGGGAAGACCGAGAAGTTGAGTTCGTCATGCACCTGAAGTATCATCTTGGAGCGTATGCCCTCCTCATGGAAACGCCTGTGTATGCGTATCATTGCCATCTTTATGATGTCTGCCGCCGTCCCTTGTATGGGGGCATTGATGGCGTTGCGCTCCGCAAAGCCGCGCACGGTGGCGTTGGCAGACATGATGTCGGGCAGATAACGCCGCCTGCCCGACATGGTCTGTGCATAGCCGTTGCGGCGTGCCGTCTCCTTGGCCTCTTCCATGTAGGCCTCTACCTTCGGGAAAGAGGCGAAATAGCCGTCTATGAGTTGCCTTGCCTCGTCGCGTGAGATGTTGAGTCTGCTGGCAAGGCCAAACACGGTAATGCCATAGATAATGCCGAAGTTGGCGCGCTTGGCCTTGGTGCGCTGGTCGCGCGACACCTGCTCCACGCTCTCGCCATATATGCGTGCCGCAGTGGCGGCATGAATGTCGTGACCCAGCCTGAAAGCCTCTATCATGTTGTCGTCGCCGCTCAGGTGGGCCATCACTCTCAGCTCTATCTGCGAATAATCGGCAGAGAAGAAGAGGCATCCCGGCTCAGGCACGAAGCACTTGCGTATCTCCTTGCCGTCCTCGCCCCTGACGGGGATGTTTTGCAGGTTGGGGTCAGACGACGACAGCCTGCCCGTGGCGGTTACCGCCTGGTTGAAAGAGGTGTGTATGCGCCCCGTGCGTGCGTTGACGAGTTTGGGCAGAGCGTCCACATAAGTGCCGAGCAGCTTTTTGAGTCCGCGATGACGCAGTATGGCATCGACCACGGGAGCCTTGTCGCGCAGCTGTTGCAGCACTTCCTCCGAGGTGACATACTGTCCAGTGCGTGTCTTCTTGGGCTTTTCTGCTATTTTCATCTCGTCAAACAGCACCTCGCCCACTTGTTTGGGAGAGGCGATGTTGAACTTGTGGCCCGCCATGTCGTATATCTCGGTCTCAATGTCGGCAAGCCTTGTCGTGAGAGCCTTTGATGTCTCGGCGAGAGCGTCCGTGTCGAGTCTCACGCCCGTCGTCTCCATGTCGGCAAGCACAGGCACGAGCGGCATCTCTATGTTTTGGAAGAGGTCGAGCAGTCCGTTCTCGCGCAGTCTTGGCTCAAGCACGTTGTAGAGTTGCATTGTGATGTCTGCGTCTTCAGCCGCATAGTCGCACACATCCGCAGGTTTGAGGTCGCGCATGCTCTGTTGCTGTCCCTTGCCACGCTGTCCGATGAGCGTGTCTATGTGTATGGTGGAGTAGTGGAGCAGAGTTTCGGCGAGAAAGTCCATGTTGTGCTTCTGTTCGGGCTGCAACACATAATGGGCAAGCATCGTGTCAAACATCGGAGGTGCCAGTCTCACGCCATAGTTCATCAGTACCTCCATGTCATACTTGATGTTCTGTCCCACCTTGAGCCTCTGGGTGTCCTCATACAGCGGCCTGAATATTTCCACCATCGCCTGCGCCTTTGCCCTGTCGGCAGGTATGGCCACGTAAAATGCCTCGTGAGGCTCCGCGCAGAAGCTCAGACCCACGAGTTCTGCGTCAATGGCGTTGACAGAAGTGGTCTCTGTGTCTATACTGATGATTTGTTTTGTAACAAAATAGTCAAATAGCCGCCTTGCATCGCTTTCTGTCTCAATGAGTTTGTACTTATGGGCGACCGTTTCAAGGCTCTCAAAACTCGAAAATTGCGCATCGTCCTTGCCGTCGTCCGTAATTTCGTCGAATAAATCGAGCTGTCTATTAACGGTTTTTTGCTCTTTTTGTTGTTTGTTTGCAACTTTGTCCAGCAAACTCTTAAATTCAAGCTCGCTGAATATCTCTTTGAGTTTTGCAGTGTCAGCCGCCTTTACCTCAAGCTGCACGAGGTCAAGCTCAATAGGCACGTCAGTCCTGATGGTAGCGAGAAATTTTGACATGCGTATGTCTTCTGTTGCCGCCTCTACCTTTTCCCTCATCTTGCCTTTGAGCATGGCGGTGTTGGCGATGAGGTTTTCGACGTTGTTAAACTGTGCTATGAGTTTGGCGGCGGTCTTTGGCCCCACGCCGGGGCATCCGGGGAAATTGTCTGCCGAGTCGCCCATGAGCGCGAGCAAGTCTGCCATCTGCGATGGCGAGCTTAGTCCATATCGTTCCGCCACTTCCTTGGGTCCCATGGTCTCGTAGCCGCCGCCGTGACGCGGGCGGAAGATAAGCACGTTGTCGTTGACGAGCTGTGCATAGTCCTTGTCGGGCGTGAGCATGTAGGCTGTCACGCCCGCCTTGCCTGCCTTGGTGGCGAGAGTGCCTATCACGTCGTCGGCTTCAAAGCCGTCGACCTGCAGCACGGGTATGTGCATGGCCTCCATGATGTCCTTTATGATAGGCACAGATTGGCGTATCACCTCGGGAGTCTGCTCACGCTGTGCCTTATAGGCAGGGTAGGCCTCGTCGCGGAACGTCTTGCCGTGGTCAAAGGCCACTCCGATGTGTGTGGGCTGTTCCTTGGCCATTATCTCGTTGAGCGTGTTCATGAAGCCAAGCACCGCTGAGGTGTTCATGCCTTTGGAGTTGATGCGCGGATTGTTGATGAATGCGTAGTAAGCCCTGTATATTAGAGCATAGGCATCAAGCAAAAAGAGTTTGTGCATAGTGTGTGTGGATAATACTGTTGTGTGGTGTGGAGGCATAGAGTGCCGTCCCTGCCCGTGGAGAGTATGCTCCTGCTTGGGCTGCAAGACGCTGCCGCATATTGTAGTGCCGTCCTTAGCCTGCGCGGGGTCGTTCCTGCCGGGGCGGCAAGACGCTCTTGTGATGAGGCTCAGGCGGTCTTGCGACGGTGTAAAATTAATAAAAAATGGTCATTAAAAGAACATCAGCACATACAAAATTAAATAAAGTGCAAATGAATAGCGGCTTTGTGTTCGGGTTGTCAGATTTTTTCACTAATTTTGTCGGCTAATGTAAGTTATCTTATAAACAGAATGGATCATCTCTCAATAATCAAGCAGCCGATAACATCGGAACTCAACGATTTCATATCCCTATTCAACAGCTCGCTATCGCACGATGACGGCTTGCTCGGCACAGCTTTGGAGCATGTAAGGAAGCGTGCAGGCAAGCGTATGCGCCCCATGCTCATATTGCTTATTGCAAAAAACTACGGCCAGGTGACAGATGTCACGCAGAATGCGGCTGTCGGGCTGGAACTGCTGCACACCGCCTCGCTCGTGCATGACGATGTGGTGGACGAGAGTGGCGAGCGCAGGGGACAAGCATCGGTAAACGCTGCCTATGACAACAAGGTGGCTGTGCTTGTGGGCGACTATATACTCTCCACGGCACTGTTGCGTGTGGCGCGCACCCACTCCGAGGACATCGTGGCAGAGCTGGCAGAGTTGGGAAGGGTGCTGTCTGACGGCGAGATATTGCAGTTGACAAGCATAGGCTGCAAGGATATATCCGAGGAAGTGTACTATCAGGTCATCAGCCGCAAGACGGCAGCCTTGTTTGAGGCTTGCGCAGGCATCGGGGCCATGTCGGCAGGTGCAGGAAAGGACGATATAGAAGCCGCACGGGCTTTCGGACGCACGCTCGGCATGATATTCCAGATACGCGACGACATCTTTGACTATTATGATTCGCCCGAGATAGGCAAGCCCACTGGCAACGACATGGCGGAGGGAAAGCTCACGCTCCCCATAATATACGCACTCAACGCCACGGGAAACGAGGAGATGAGACAGACAGCCTACAGAGTGAAGAGCCTCAATGCAAGCAAGGAGGACATAGAGGCCCTTGTGGCGTTTGCAAAGGACAACGGAGGCATTGACTATGCCGAAAAGAAGATGCTCGAACTAAGGGAGGAAAACATCGCATATATCAACAAACATGTCATGCACGTGGACATCAGGGACGCGCTGACGGCCTATATGGACTTTGTGATATACAGAAAGATTTAGGAATATTGCTGTCTGCAACAAGAACGTCAGACAACCGTGTCAATCATGGGGCTGTGTCGCGATAGGCACAGCCCCATGTCGTTTATGCAAAGTGCCACTTTACGATAGCCAAAGCGTCACTTCGCTGTTTTCAAGTGCCACTTTTCTGTCGCGAAAGTGCCACTTTTCTGACACAAGACGATAACGTGCGTTTTTTATAGGTTATCCCTTTGCCTCCTTACCTCACTATCTCGCTGAGCAGCATGTCGGCGAGACGTGACGTGCCAATCCTGAACCATCGGTTGGTGAGCCATTTCTTGCCCAGCACTTCCTTTACTATCGTGTAGTAGATGATGGCATCCATCACGCTGTTTATGCCTCCGGCAGGCTTGAAGCCTATCTGTATGCCCGTCTCGTCATAATATTCCTTGATGGCCTGGCACATCACGTATGCCGCCTCGGGCGTTGCGGCAGGAGAAAGCTTGCCCGTGGAAGTCTTGATGTAGTCTGCGCCTGCATACATGGCGAGCAGGGCGGCCTTTTTGATGTTAGTGGCGGTCTTGAGGCATCCCGTTTCGAGAATGACTTTCAGCGGCACTTGTCCGCAAGCGTCCTTCTGCTCGGAGATGTCATCGCATACCCCCTCATAATCGCCGCTCAGGAAGCGTCCAACGGGCATCACTATGTCTATTTCCGTTGCTCCGTCTGCCACAGCGAGTGCCGTTTCCGCCACTTTCACCTCTATTCGTGCCTGCGATGAGGGAAATCCGCCAGACACGCAAGCCACCTCCACGCCGTCCACTTCCAGCGATTCTGCCACGGTCTTGGCAAAACACGAGTGCACACATATGGCTGCCACGTGCGGCAGGTCGGGATGTTCGTTGTCAAGGCTGTTCACGCGCTCCGTCAATGCCAGTATGCTCGTGTCGCTGTCGGTGGTTTTGAGTGAAGTAAGCTCGATGCTACCGAACAAAAAGCGTTTCACGTCCAGCGTGTCGTTGCCTGCCGCTTTCTCGGCGATGATGTTTCTCACCGTCTCGCGCACCTTGTTGTCGTCGATGTCAAGGTTATATCTGTTGAGAGTGTCTACATACTTGTCGTTTTTGTCGTCCAGCCATTTCTTTGTGGACTCTTCGAGATAGTCTTCTTTGATGAATGTCATTTGTTTTCTTGTTTTTTATATTGTTTCACTTATAAACATGGTGTGTGCAAAGTGCCTTGTGGAGTGGGCGAGAGGCTTGTCATCCCTTGTCATTGCGGCAATTTTTCAGGAGAAAAGTGCCGCAAGTGTCATCGCCAGCGTCCTCTGTTGGGCATCACACTAATGGAGTTTGGGGTTGAGCTTGTGCCTGTCGTGGTCTCTGCGTGTCTTTTTCTCCATGTTGCGTCTCAATGCGTCGGTGAGGTCAACGCCCGTCTGGTTGGCGAGACACATCAACACCCACAACACGTCTGCCATCTCGTCGGCAGGATCGGTGTTTTCGCCGCTTTTGAAACTCTGGTCGCCATATTTGCGTGCCATCACCCTTGCCAGTTCGCCCACCTCTTCGGTGAGACAGGCCATATTGGTGAGTTCGGAAAAGTAGCGCACGCCATATTCCTTTATCCAGTTGTCCACGAGACGCTGCGCCTCGCGTATTGTCATGTCGTCCATATTGTTCTCCTGTTATGTGTTACACATTGAAGCGTGGGCTTATGAAAGGGCGTGGGCGGCGTGCCGTGGCGTGTGACTTATAGCGGCATAGGCAGGCAGCCGCCACGTGTCGGCAAAAGAGGCTCTTTTTATAAGCAAAAGTGCCACTTTTTATATGCCAAAGTGCCGTTTTATGTCCGCAAAAGTGCCGCTTTTGTTATAAGATGCGCCCCCTTTCTGCGCCCTTGGGCATCATTCCTTGTTTTTGGTGTCCATGACTATCGTCACGGGGCCGTCATTGAGCAGCTCCACCTTCATGTCTGCGCCAAACTCTCCCGTAGCCACGTCACGTGAAATGGCGGCAGAGAGTCTCTCGCAAAACTCGTTGTATAGCGGAATTGAAATCTCGTGACGCGCGGCGCGCAGCCAGCTCGGGCGGTTGCCCTTTTTGTAGGATGCGAAGAGCGTGAACTGGCTCACGACAAGCACCTCTCCCTGCACGTCGGTGACAGAGAGGTTCATCACTCCGTTCTCGTCGTCAAAAATGCGCAGTGCCGCCACTTTCTTGACCAGCCATGCCACATCCTCCGACGTGTCCTGCTCCTCCACACCGAGCAGCAAGAGAAGCCCGTTGCCTATGGCAGACTTCACGTTGCCGCCTATGGTGACCGATGCGTGTGAAACGCGTTGTATTACTGTTCTCATTTCTTAAGGTTTATTGCGCTAATGCTATTATTTTGGTAACTGTTTTTTTTGCCGTCTATGTGTGTTTTCCTGCCATATATGTGCTTTTCTCTCTGCCGACAGCAGTCCTCTGTCGTGTCTGAGCCGATCGTTTTAGGCAGGAATAGGGTGGAGACAGCGAGGCTGCAAGGCACTCACGACTCCTTATTGTGGAAGTGCCGCCACACAATCTCCGCCTTGGCAGGCCCTGTCACCTGCGAGAGGGCGTTGATGTCGGCTTCGCCTATTTTCCTGACATTGCCAAAAGCCTCCATAAGCCTGCTTTTTGTCACGGGCCCTATGCCCTTTATGTTGTCCATAGTGCTTTGAAGCGCGTGTCGTGAGCGTTTATCACGGTGGAAGGTTATGGCATAACGATGCACCTCGTCTTGCATCCGTGTCAGCACGTTGAACAATTCAGAGCCGCTGCCCACCGCCACGGAGCGCGGAGGGTCGCCACACAGCAGTTCATTGGTGCGGTGACGGTCGTTTTTGGCGAGTCCTGCTATGGGTATATCGAGGTGCAGCTCTCCCTCGACAACCTTTCTCACCACGCTCATCTGGCCTGCTCCTCCGTCGGTAATGATAAGGTCGGGCAGGGCAGAGCCTTCTTCCATCATCCTTGTGTATCTTCGTCTCACCACTTCCTGCATGGAGGCATAGTCATCAGGGCCGTTGACGGTCTTGATGTTGTATTTGCGGTAGTCTTTCTTTGATGGTTTTAGCCCCTTAAACACCACGCAGCCAGCCACGGCATCCGTGCCTGATATGTTTGAATTGTCAAAACACTCTATGTGATATGGTATTTTCTCGAGAGACAGCAGGGCTTGCAGCTCTTTCATCAGGCGAGTCTGCCTCTGTTCGGGGTTGAGTTTCTCCGCCCGTTTCATCCTGTCAAACTTATACTGACGGCAATTCATCTCGCTAAGTTCAAGCAGTTTTTTCTTGTCACCCCTTTGCGGCACGGTGAAAGTGACACCCGGCACCTGCCATTGCATCTCAAACGGCACTATTATCTCCCTCTCTCTGGATCTTGTCATGCCGTTTGTGCCGTCGGTAGTGTCACTGTCTGCCCCGTCGCCAGCCCCCTCGCTCATGCTGTTTATGGCGGCGAGCAGCAGTTCCTCGTCTGTTTCCTCCAGCTTGCGCGACAGTTCAAAGGTGACGCTCTGGCTGACGGCACCGTTTTTCACGTGCATGAAATTGATGAATGCCATCTTGCCGTTGTCGTCATTGGCTATGGAGTAAACCTCCACGTCGCTTATGGTGTGGCTCACCACCTCGCTCTTGGCGCAGAAGCCCTCTATCAGCAGATATTGTCTTTTCAGTTCCTCAGCCTCTTCAAACCTCAGCTGCTCCGCCATGCACTTCATCTCGTCGTAGACCATCCTTGAGAGTTGCCTTGTATTGCCTTTGAGTATCTCCCTTGCCTTTGCTATGTTTGCGAGATAGTCCTCCACCGACTGTCTGCCGCAGCACGGGCCTTTGCATTTGTGTATGTGAAAGTCAAGGCAAGGCTTATACTTGCCCCTCTCTATGCCCTCCCTGCTCAGCGGCAGGCGGCATGAGCGCGGCGTGTAGAGGCGTTTTATGAGTTGGAGTATCGCGCTTATGCTGCCCGCGTTGGAGTAAGGTCCAAAGTAAGAGCCCCATTTCCTGTTTATTGTCCTTGTCTTGAATATGCGTGGCAGGTATTCGTTGGTGATGCAGATGCTCGGATAGGTCTTGCCGTCCTTTAGCAGTATGTTGTATTTTGGGGAATACTTTTTGATAAGGCTGTTCTCGAGCAGCAGCGCGTCCTCTTCGGTGTTGACGACAGTGTACTTTATGTCGTGCGTCTTTGACACCAGCACTTTTGTCTTGTACCTGTCTACCTCCTTGTGCAGGTAGCTTGACACTCGTTGTTTCAGCCTTTTGGCCTTGCCCACGTATATTATCGTTCCGCAGTCGTCATAGAACTGGTAGCTGCCGGGCTTGTCGGGCATGTTGAGAACGATGCTCTTGAGCCTCTCTATGCGCCTTTCGTTTTCTTCCTTTGTCATTGTAGACTCGCTTTTGCGTGCATGTATAACCTGTTAGTTTACAGGGTGTTTTGCCTGTGTCGTTTCACGTGAAACTTAAGTGCCACTTTTCGTCTCTAAAGTGGCACTTTCTGTCTCCAGAGTGGCACTTTGGCATGTCTAAAGTGCCACTTTTGCCCAGCCGTTGTACCGCTATACGGAGAGCAGGGAGGTCACCTCCACGTCGTCGTCAAACGGCACGCGTCCGCCGAGGAAGTCTTCGTCTATCTCGATGAGGAAGTTGCAGTAGACTTTCTTGGGCTTAAATCTCTTGACGAGGTTGCACACGGCTTTCATTGTGCCTCCCGTGGCG
>CAMGFM010000010.1 GCA_946055365.1 uncultured Prevotella sp.
CTTCAGGTGTGCGGCAAAGTCCTTGAGAAAGCTGAGCCAGTAGTCGCGGTACAGTCTGTCGCCGGGCTTTGCGTCGATGAACAGCACCCTGTTGGTGGCCTCGTCATAGTAGTCAAACGACAGAGCCCACGGTATCATGGTGTAGCATGAGATGAGGCGGTCTATGCCAGCCTCTTTCATCATGAACTCCACGTATTTGTCAAACACCGCATAGTCATAATGCCATGTGCCGTCAATGCGTTTGATGCGTGTCACCATGCTGTCATAGTGGTCTTGTGTCTGTCCGTTCCACGGCTTGTGCATGATGCTGGTCGTGATGCTGCCCTGTCCTATGCTGGCGAGCATCTTCATTATGGGCAGCATGGCGTCAAAATGAGCCCTGCTCCACAGCGGCACCCCATAGTAGCGCGCTACGGCGTAGGGATTTTGCCACAGGTCGAGGTCGAGGTGCCAGTCGCGCGGCTCGGGCAACACCCTTTCGGTCACGTCTATGCGCATGTCAAGGGTCATGTCGTCCATGCCCTTGCCCCTGACGGTCAGCTTTGCAGAGTAAGAGCCGGGCGCGGCGTCTCTCGGCACCCACACGTTTATCCATAGAGGCTGCACCGTGTTGCGCCTCACGGGCATCATGCGTCTTGTGTCAAGCACGTCTGCCACGAGCGACGAGTCCCATTCCGCCCTGTTGTCGCGGCATCCGCATCCGCCCTTGCCGTCCTTGTTGAGCTCGTCGGTCATGACATATCTCACAAAGCTGGTCTTGACGGCCGAGGAGGCTATCACGCCGTTCTTGCCTTTGAGCGTTGACACCTCCACCTCCACGTTGTCGATGTCGGCAGATGTCCACAGCACCGCCTGGGCGTTCACTCTCTCGCCGCGCCATGCCTTTGTCGTCCATTGCTTGCCGCCGAGGGCTGTCGGCACTTGGTGCTTGGCATATCTGGTGTCGGTGTTTCCCCATGAGAGCATCACGGGTGAGGCGAGCCTTGTCCATGCCTCGTCGTTGCGTGGGGCGGGGTCGTCGAGCTCTTCATACATGTCGAGGGGCTGGGGGCTTGCGACGGGCGTGCCGTGAGCCTGCGCGAGAGCCGTGTTGTGGGACATGGCCGCCATGAGCGCGGCAACGATAAGTTTCTTCATGTCTTTTTGTTTTAGGTTTTAATGGTAGTGTATCTGTGTATCTGATGATATTGTTTGCAGCAGACAGCCTGCCTGTCATTATTTTGTCTTTATGCAAAAAGCCCAAGGCGCAAAATGGCGGCAGACCGTGTGGCATGTGGCAAAAATAACAATAATAATTGTGGCATCAAAAAAAAAATTGTAATTTTGTGAAAAATCTAAAACTTTTGCCTATCATCATGGACGACGAAACAATCAATGGACAGTACGACGGCGTTGACGGCGTTGACGGCAGCGATGGCGCAGAGAGCCATTCTGACTACAAGCCTGCCAACAGGTTTGACGCGTCTGCCGTGCATCATCTCAGCGGCATGTACAAGAACTGGTTTCTTGACTATGCCTCTTATGTGATACTTGAGCGTGCCGTGCCTCACATCGGCGACGGCCTCAAGCCCGTGCAGAGGCGCATACTGCACTCTATGAAGCGCATGGATGACGGACGCTTCAACAAGGTGGCCAACATTGTGGGTCACACCATGCAGTTTCACCCTCATGGCGATGCGTCCATAGGCGACGCTCTTGTGCAGATGGGACAGAAAGACCTGCTCGTGGACTGTCAGGGCAACTGGGGCAACATTCTCACGGGCGACCGCGCCGCCGCGCCGCGATACATAGAGGCGAGGCTGTCGAAGTTTGCGCTTGACGTAGTGTTCAATCCCAAGACCACGGTGTGGCAGTTGTCTTATGACGGGCGCAACAAAGAGCCGGTGACGCTGCCCGCCAAGTTTCCGCTGCTGCTGGCGCAGGGCGCGGAGGGCATTGCCGTGGGACTCAGTTCAAAGATATTGCCACACAATCTTGGCGAGATATGCGATGCTGCCATAAGCTATCTGCAAGGCAAGCCGTTCTCTCTCTATCCCGACTTCCCTACTGGCGGCTCCATAGACGTGGCGAAGTATAACGACGGTCAGCGTGGCGGACTCGTAAAGGTGAGGGCTAAGATAGAAAAACTTGACAACAGGACGCTCTGCATACGCGAGATACCTTTTGGCAAGACCACCTCCTCGCTCATCGACTCCATACTCAAGGCCATAGAGAAGGGCAAGATAAAGGCCAAGAAGGTGGACGACAACACCGCCGCCAACGTTGAGATACTTGTGCATCTGGCTCCCGGCGTGTCGTCAGACAAGACCATCGACGCGCTCTATGCCTTTTCGGACTGCGAGATAAACATCTCGCCCAACTGTTGTGTGATAGAAGACCACAAGCCGTGCTTTCTCACGGTGAGCGACGTGCTGCGTCATTCCACCGACACCACCATGTCGCTCCTCCGCATGGAGCTGTCCATAAGACAGGACGAGCTGAGGGAGCAGCTGTTCTTTGCCTCTCTGGAGCGCATCTTCATAGAGGAGCGCATCTACAAGGAGCGCAAGTTTGAGCAGAGTGCCTCTCAGGACGAGGCCGTTGACTACATTGACCAGAGGCTGAGGCCGCTTGTCAAGGACGCGTTCAAGGTCTCGCTCGTGCAGGGCAAGGATTATGAGTATCGTCTGCACCGTGACATCACGCGCGAAGACATTGTGCGCCTGCTCGAAATAAGGATGCAGCGCATACTCAAGTACAGCAAGGACAAGGCCGACCTGCTTCTCGCGCACATAATGGACGAGTTGGCAGACATAGAGAGCGACCTCGCCCACATGACCGATGTCACCGTCAGGTGGTATCAGCACATCAAAGACAAGTATGCCGCCGATCACCCGAGGCTCACAGAGCTTCGCAGCTTTGACACCATAGAGGCTGCCAAGGTGGTGGAGGCCAATCAGAAGCTCTACGTCAACCGTCAGGAGGGATTTATTGGCACTGGGCTCAAGAAAGACGAGTTTGTGTGCAACTGTTCGGACATTGACGACATCATAGTGTTCTTCAAGGACGGCAAATACCGCATGTTCAAGGTGGCCGACAAGATATTTGTGGGCAAGAATATACTGCATGTGCAGGTGTTCAAGCGCAACGACAAGCGCACCATCTATAATATTGTATATAGGGACGGCAAGAACGGGGCATCGTTCATAAAGCGTTTCAACGTGCCGACAATGTCTGTTGGCAAGGACTATGACTGCACTCAGGGTACGCCAGGCTCGCGCATACTCTATTTCACGTCCAACCCCAATGGCGAGGCGGAGGTCATAAAGGTCACGCTTGAGGCCAATCCCAAGCTCAAGAAGCTGTTTATAGACAAGGATTTCTCGGAGATAGCCATCAAGGGACGCGGCTCAAAGGGCAATCTCGTCACGCGCAATCCCGTACACCGCATCGGGCTTAAGAGCCACGGACACTCCACGCTCGGCGGACGCAAGGTGTGGTATGACCCAGACGTAAACCGTCTCAACTATGACGAGCATGGCAGGCTGCTGGGCGAGTTCAACGACGGCGACAGCATACTCGTGGTGCTGGACAATGCCGACTTTTACATTACAAATTTTGATGCCAACAACCACTATGAGGACAATGTGGCTGTCATAGAGAAGTGGGAGCCGGACAAGGTGTGGACTGCCGTGCTGTTTGATGCCGACAATGACAACAATCTCTATATGAAACGCTTTCGCATGGAGGCTACCAAGCGCAAGCAAAACTATCTTGGCGACAATGAGCATAGCCGTCTGATGATACTCACCGACACTTCTTATCCGAGGATAGAGGTGACTTTCTGTGCGGCGACATCGCCTGACGGCACTCCCGTGCAGCGTCCTGCCATGGAGATAGATGCCGACGAGTTTATTGCGGTCAAGGGTTTCAAGGCCAAAGGCAAGCGCGTGTGTACGTGGGATGTGGAGAGCGTGAGGGAGATAACGCCTGAGCAGACAGACGACATCGCCCCAGAGGAAGACGAGGACACACCGCAGCCCGAGTGTGATGACACGCATGACGCCGAGGAGCAGGAGCTGCCTTTTGACAACGTCTGATAGGCGTTGGCTAAACAGCCGCTTTGCAATGGCGGAAAGCCGCTTTGTATTAGCGGAGAGCCTCTTTGCGATAATAAAGTGCCACTTTACGGTGGCAAAACAGCCACTTTTCGTTGATAGAGAGCCACTTTACGACGGCAAAACAGCCACTTTACGACGGTCGGCTGCCGGCATCATGTCCACAATAACCCTTTTTACTATACAAACGTGCCAATGTATCACTCTACTATAAGACAAATGCTGACGCTCTGCGCCATGTTTCTCACATGTTGCGTGGCGGTTGCGGCGGCACAGGAGCCGATGCCGTCAGCGGTGTGTGCCGCCGACAGCGGCTCTGTGGCTGGCTTTTGCCGCAGCCACGTCGTCTGCGCCCGCATGGCAGGCGTGGGTGCCACGGCGTTGCTTGACACTTATCTGTCGCAGGAGCACTACAATGGACTGTCCTTGCACGTCGCCTCGCACAGCAGGCGCATACGCACGGACAGGCTATGGGCGAGGCAGACGGAGCATGAGGGCAGGATAGTGTCTGCCGACAACCGTTCTGGCGACGGCGGCACCATTGCCGCGTTCTACAATTTTCGCTATGCCCTTATGCGGAGGTGGCACGCGCCTCTCCTCAACGGCAGGCTCTCGCTCATGGCAGGCGCGGCAGCCGACGCAAGGCTGGGATTTGTATATAACGTGCGCGGCAGCAACAACCCGGCGCAGGCCAAGGCTTCATTGCAGATAGGGCCAAGCGTGGCTGCCGACTATACTTTGCTGCGCCCCAGAGGCTCCAGGGCTGGGGTGGTGATGCGCTATGAGGCATGGGTGCCGCTTGCGGGTGTCATGTTCTCGCCACGTTACGGACAGTCTTATTATGAGATATTCAACCGTGGCGACTATGACCGCAACATAGTGCCAGTCACCATAGCCGCCGTGCCGGGCATAAGACAATGGCTAACGGTAGATTTTCGTTGTCTTGTCACGGTTTGGAGGGTGGGATGGCTCGGCGACATAAGCCAGTCACGCGTCAACGGACTCAAGTATCATTGTTATAGCCATGCTCTCATGCTTGGCGTGGTGAGGGAACTGTGACAAAGCACTTTGCCGTCAGCCCTTTCCCAGGCACGGTTATCGCCATTCGTAGGTCTTCGTGGATGTGTTGCACGACAGCAAACGCCCCCTTACGTCAGCTCCTTGCGGCTCTGTCATAATATAACAAACACCCTTACGTCTGCTCCTTGTGGCTCTGTTGCACGACAGCAAATGCCACATGCAGAACAATGTAAAGCTATTCTCAAACCCATAAACACACAACATGCACATGCCAAGACATTTCATCAAGACACTTGCGCGGCTAAGTACCGCGGCCGTCGTGCTTGCGGCACTGCTCATGTCTGCATCATGCGTGGACGAGCATGAGTATGCCGACACGCCCGCCGACAATTTCGAGGCCCTGTGGCGCATCATTGACGAGCATTACTGCTTCTTTGAATACAAGCGTGAGGCCTATGGGCTTGACTGGAATGAGGTGAAGGCGCGCTATGCAGGGCAGATAGACCCGCGCATGAGCGACACGCAGTTGTTTGAGGTCTTGGGCAACATGCTTGCAGAGCTGCGTGACGGTCACGTCAACATGTATTCGTCGTGGGACACATCAAGATACTGGTCGTGGAAGGAGGATTATCCGTCCAACGTGAGCGACACGCTGCTCAATCTCTACCTTGGCACGGACTATAGGATGGTGTCGGGACTCAAATACCGCCGTCTCGACGACAATACGGGCTATGTGCGCTGTCCCTCGTTTGCCAACAGCTTCGGCGACGGCAACCTTGACAATATCTTGTTTTACCTCGCGCCCTGCAACGGGCTTATCATCGACATCAGAGATAACGGCGGCGGACTGCTGACCGCTGCTGAGAAGCTCGCGGCGCGCTTCACCGACAGGAGTCTGCACGTGGGCTATATGCAACACAAGACGGGGCCGTGCCATGATGCCTTCTCCGACCCCGAGCCGCAGACGCTCAAGCCGTCGAGGGGCATGCGCTGGCACAAGCCCGTGGTGGTGCTGACAAACAGGGCGGTATATAGTGCCGCAAACGAGTTTGTGAAATACATGAAATGCTGTCCGCAGGTAACGGTCATAGGTGACAGGACAGGCGGAGGGGCTGGCTTGCCGTTCTCGTCGGAGCTGCCGTCGGGCTGGAGCATAAGGTTTTCGGCATGTCCCATGTATGACCGCGACATGCAAAGTACCGAGTTTGGCATAGAGCCCGACCACTATGTGTCGCTCTCGCAGGAAGAGCTGCTCAAGGGCAGGGACTCCATAATAGAATATGCGCGCAAAATCATCGCGCAGGGCCAGACGGGAGCAGGGGTAGAGGGGCGCACGGCAGGCGCAAACGAGACAGGCTTATAGAAGAAATATACAAGAAAAAAACAAGAAGTCTTTTTGCCGTGCCGCACATATAGCGGCACGGCAGGGTCTTGGTCATGCTAAGGCTGGATGGAAAGTGAATGTAAAAAAAAATAGGATAAGGAAAATGTTGAACTTGGACAATTTCTACAAGGCGCGTTATGTACTCAAGCGCATCATCAGGCGCACAGACCTCGTGCACGCGCCCAAAATCAACCCCGAATGTGACGTTTATCTCAAGCCAGAGTGTCTCCAGAAGACAGGATCGTTTAAGTTGCGCGGAGCCTATTACAAGATTTCGCAGCTGTCAGAGGAGGAGAAGCAGCGCGGCGTGATAGCCTGCTCTGCTGGCAACCATGCACAGGGCGTGGCTCTTGGAGCTACGGAGATGGGCATAAAGTCGCTCATCTGCCTGCCCGAGGGCGCACCTATATCTAAGGTAGAGGCCACAAAGCGTCTCGGAGCGGAGGTGAGGCTCGTGCCGGGAGTGTATGACGATGCCTACGCTGAGGCTTTGCGCCTGCGCGACGAGCATGGCTACACTTTCATACATCCCTTTGACGACGAGAACGTGATAGCCGGGCAAGGCTCGATAGGGCTTGAGCTGCTCGACCAGCTGCCCGATGTCGAGGCGGTAGTGGTGCCTGTGGGCGGCGGAGGACTCTTGTCGGGCATAGCCTTTGCCATCAAGTCGCTCAACCCCGACGTAAAGATCTACGGAGTGCAGGCTCAGGGTGCCGCCAGCATGGTCAAGTCGATGGAGGATCACCGTCAGGAGACGCTTGAGTCTGTGTCGACGATAGCCGACGGCATCGCCGTGAAGCAGCCGGGCAAGATAACGTTTGAGACATGCGAGCGTTATGTCGACGAAATGGTCACCGTGAGCGAGGACGAGATATGCGCCGCCATCCTGCACCTCATAGAGAGCGAGAAGATGGTGGCTGAGGGCGCGGGCGCGGCGAGCGTGGCTGCCGTGATGTTCAACCGTGTGCCTGTAAAGGGCAAGAAGACCATCTGCGTGGTCAGTGGCGGCAACATCGACGTGACCATCCTCAACCGTGTCATCAACCGAGGACTCACCAAGAGCGGACGCTTCTGCTCGGTGAGCGTGGAGCTTGACGACAAGCCTGGGCAGATGCTCGGCGTGAGCCGCGTGTTTGCGGAGCTGGGAGCCAACATCATCAGGGTGCTGCATGAGCGCAACGACGACAGCGAGAACGTTAATGCCTGCGTGCTGAGGCTCAGGGCAGAGACAAAGAACGACGAGCATGTCAACATGATAAGGACTGAGCTTATGAAACGGGGCTTCAAGCTCGTGGACTAAGCTGACGAGCGTGCAGAAACTCACATGCGCATGACAGACAAAAGACATGTGCGCATGTAGGAACATGCCGTGTGCGTGTGCTGTAATATATGTGTGCGTATGCAAAGACCTGCCTCTGCGCACACATGCACAGGCCTTTGCGGCTATTATATATATAAATAGGTATGGTCACTTGACGCCGTGACCATGCCTTAGGCCAGACAAACTATTAAAAACAGAAAAAGCATGAACAACAAACTGACACATCTCACGGCGGCTCTCGCGATGTTGGGTCTGCCAGCGTGGGCGCAGGACGGTCGGCAGGCAGAGCTGACCTACTGGTTTGACACTCCTCTCACCATGCGTGGGCAGGCGGTGTGGTATAAAGGACATCCCGAGCGATGGGTCGGACGCAAACCAGTGTCGGCAGGTGACGAGTATGCCAATCCCGATCAGGAGTGGGAGAGCAGGTCATTGCCCATTGGCAATGGCAGCATAGGCGCAAACATCATGGGATCGATAGAGGCGGAGAGGCTCACGCTCAACGAGAAGACCCTGTGGCGCGGAGGCCCCAACACCAAGGCTGGCCCTGCGAGATACTGGAACGTAAACAAGCAGTCGGCACACGTGATGCAGGAGATACGCGATGCCTTCAGGGCTGGCGACTGGGCCAAGGCGGAGCTTCTTACAAAGAAAAACTTTAACAGCGAAGTGCCTTATGAGTCCTATGCAGAGGACGATTTTCGCTTCGGCAACTTCACTACCGCTGGCGAGCTATACGTAGAGACGGGGCTTAGCACCGTCGGCATGAGCGGCTATCGGCGTGCGCTGTCTGTAGACTCTGCCATTGCGAGGGTGGAGTTTGTAAAAGACGGTGTCAAATACACAAGAGAGTATTTTGCCTCTTACCCTGCCAACGTCATAGCGGTGAGGTTTGGCGCAGACCGTGGGGCCATGCAAAACCTCACGCTGTCCTATGCGCCCAACCCAGTGTCAGAAGGCAGCATGAGCGTCGTGGGTGACGGCGAGCTGTTGTGGAACGCACGCCTTGACAACAACGACATGCAATATGCCGTGCGCGTCAAGGCCATGGCCAAGGGCGGCACCACGACCGCACGCGACGGCAAGATAACGGTGAAGGGTGCCGATGAGGTGGTGATATTGCTGACTGCCGACACCGATTATAGCATGAACCTCAACCCCGACTTTGCCGACAGCAAGACCTATGTGGGCGTAGACCCCGTGGCGACTACCGCCGGGTGGATGTCAAGTGCCGCCGCCAAAGGCTGGGACAGTCTGCGCCGTGAACACTATGACGACTATGCAGGGCTGTTCGGGCGTGTGAAGTTCTCCGTCAACAACGCCGAGAGCGAGGGAGGCGACAGGCCCATCGACGTGCGCCTCGCCGATTATAGAAACGGCAAGAAGGACTACTGGCTCGAGGGACTCTACTATCAGTTTGGCAGGTATCTGCTCATCTCTTCGTCACGCCCAGGCAACATGCCAGCCAACTTGCAGGGCATCTGGCACAACAATGTCGACGGTCCGTGGCGCGTGGACTATCACAACAACATCAATCTGCAGATGAACTATTGGCCGGCTCTCTCCACAAACCTCGGGGAGTGTGCCTTGCCGCTCATGGACTTTATCGGGGGGCTTGTCAAGCCCGGCGAGGTGACGGCACGCTCCTATTACGGCACGCGCGGATGGACCACATCCATCTCTGGCAATATCTTTGGCTTCACCACGCCGCTGTCAAGTGAGGACATGTCGTGGAACTTCTCGCCCTTTGCCGGGCCGTGGCTCGCCACTCACGTGTGGGACTATTATGACTATACGCGCGACAAGGGGTGGCTGCGCTCCACAGGTTATGACCTTATAAAGGGCAGCGCGCGCTTTGCCTATGACTATCTGTGGAAACGTGAGGACGGCACATGGACTGCCGCACCCTCCACGTCGCCCGAACACGGACCCGTGGACGAGGGTGCCACCTTTGCACATGCGGTTATCAGGGAGATACTGCTCGATGCCATAGAGGCAAGCAGGGTTCTCGGCGTAGATGCCAAGGAACGCAAGGACTGGGAGAACGCCCTGAGACGCATTGCGCCATACAGCATAGGACGCTACGGCCAACTCATGGAGTGGTCAAAGGACATTGACGACCCCAAAGACGAACACCGCCACGTCAACCATCTCTTCGGACTGCATCCGGGACGCACCATATCGCCTGTGAATACCCCCGACCTCGCAAAGGCATCGCGCATAGTGCTGGAGCATCGTGGCGACGGGGCCACAGGATGGTCTATGGGATGGAAGCTCAACCAGTGGGCGAGACTCCACGACGGCAACCATGCCTACACGCTCTATGGCAACTTGCTCAAGAACGGCACTCTCGACAACCTCTGGGACAGCCATGCACCGTTCCAGATAGACGGCAACTTCGGAGGCACGGCAGGCGTGACGGAGATGATAATGCAGAGCCATGCAGGGTTTATACACCTCCTCCCTGCCTTGCCCGACGCTTGGCGCGACGGCAGCGTTACGGGACTGCGCGCCAAGGGCGACTTCACGCTCGACATCTATTGGCGTGACGGCAAGCTGGAGAGGGTTACCGTTCATGCGGGGGCCGGCGGCAAATGCGAGCTGCGCTATGGCGACGCTGTAAAGAGCCTTAAGATGAAGAAAGGCGAGACAAGGGAGGTCATGTGTGATGCTATATTGAGCCATACTTGATGCTGTATCGAGCCATACAACACGTGAGACAAAAAAACTGCACCTAATATCCTTATCATATCGACGGCTTCTGTTTTGGCGAATATCATGTCTTGATACCCTTTGAGAGGATATGCCATTGTCTGCAATATGGGTATGGCAGACACGCGGAGGACCTCCCCAGGCTGGAGCTGTTTGTCAGATAGGGGCTGCTTATGGAAACAGGAATAGACAATGCCAATTATTGCTGTCCGCTAAAACCTTTGTAGTGTGCTTTTAGAGCAACATAAGTCAAGAGAGCTTGGCATAGGCACAAGGCTTGCAACATTAAAGGGAGACCTCACCTGTCGTTGTGACTCGGCGTGGTCTCCCTTTCTCTTTGCCAAAGTGGCTCTTTCGTCAACGAAAAAGGCTCTTTAATGACTGCAAAGTGCCTCTTTTTTATATGCAAAGAGCCGCTTTCAGTTCATTAGAGAGCCTTTTCTTCTGTCGTTGGGGAGTCTGCGCTCGGTCATTAAAGAGCCGTTAGCGCACGACGGCGTTGCTGGCTGTTGATTGCAGGGGCATGTCCCGTTATGCGTGAGCCATGTGTAGAGGTCGCAAAGAGCCTCCGCCTTGTGTTCGTGCCACTTGTGTCGAGGCCATTTCATCGCCACGTGCTGTCTATGACGAGCGAGCCTTGCCGCCATGTAGGCCTTTGCCGATTACAGCAGCTCGTTGATCTTGTTTCTGAGGTCGCCCTCGGTGATGGCACCTACGTGCTTGCCTACGAGTTCGCCGCCCTTGAAGAAGAGCAGGGTGGGGATGTTGCGCACGCGGAACTCGGCTGCGATGTCGTCGTTCTCCTCTACGTCGCATTTGCCCACCACGACCTTTCCGTCAAACTCCTCTGCGAGCTTGCCCACGATGGGGGCAATCATGCGGCAAGGACCGCACCATGTAGCCCAAAGGTCAACTACGAGAGGAAGCTCGCCGTTGCGGAGTTCCTCAAAATTCTCATTTGTAATCTTTACTTCCATTGTTGTCTTATGTTTTTATTTAATATGGTTGTTGTCACATGTCTTTGCCTCACGGTCGGGGCGTGCCGCCGTCATGTCCGTGTGTGCCTGCGCTCCGTGTGGTGTGCCGTGTCGGCAGGGTGGGGTGTGCGCCGGTGAGCCGTGCGTCAGTTGATGTAGTAGCTGATGACATTGTTTTCCTCGCCTAACTCATGGCGTATGCCGTCGATAAATGATATGAGCGGCGCGCCCACGTCCACCTGACATTTGGTGCTGTGCATCAGCAGTTCCGAGCCGGTGTCGGTGTCGCGTATGTTGATGAACAGTTCCGCCTTGCCTGGATGCTGCTTGATGACGGTGGCGAGGTCGTCCATGTGTGTGGTGTTGAACATCTCGGAGCTGATGGACAGGGTGAGAGTCTTTATGCCCTTGTCTTTGACATCAGTGAGAAACTCCACTTTCTTTATCACCAGCCCATATGCGTCAGGGTTGTTGCGGTAGAGCTGCTTGCATTGGGCGGTCACATACACGGGGTATTCCTCTTGGAGCATACTCTCCCAGCGTGTCCACTCCTCGCCGAAGATTGCAAGCTCGCCCACACCGTCAAAATCCTCTATGCTAACAACGCCGTAGGGCTTGTTGTTCTTAGTCCATTTTCTCGCCACGGAGGTGATGATGCCGCCAAAGGTGAGTTCCTCCATCTGTGCCAGCTGTTTTTTGTCCATGTCGCGTGCGAGTGTGGGGCATTTGACGTTGCACATGTTGTTAAGCACCACGCTGTAGTCGTCGAGCGGATGCGCCGATATGTATATGCCCACAAGTTCTTTCTCCTTGTTGAGGCGTTCCATCTTGTTCCATTCTTCGGCTTCGGGTATTGGAGGCGTTGCCATCTCCACCTCTCCCATGTCGCCAAACAGCGAGTTTTGCATCTGTGCCATCTCGCTCTGGTAGAGCTGTCCGTATCTTATGAGCGACTCCGTGAATGTCTCGCCCCTGGCATTGGCGGCAAAATACTGCTCGCGCTTCAGGCCGAGGCTGTCGAGGCCTCCGCTGAGTGCGAGGCTCTCTATCGCCTTTCTGTTGACGGCTGTCAGCGATACCCTCTGCACGAAGTCAAAAATGTCTTTGTACTCGCCGTTTTTTTCTCTCTCGGCTATTATCGCCTGTGCCGCCGAGTCGCCCATGCCTTTTATTGCGCCCAGCCCGAAGCGCACTTCGCCCTTCTTGTTGGCGGAGAACTTCTGACGACTCTCGTTCACGTCAGGCCCGAGGCATCGTATGCCCATCGCCTGACACTCCGACATGAGCTTTGTTATCTTGTTTATGTCGTTGAGGCAGCGGCTCATGTTGCCAGCCATGAACTCTGCGGGATAGTGGGCCTTGAGCCATGCCGTCTGATAGGCCACCCATGAGTAGCAAGTGGCGTGAGACTTGTTGAAAGCATAGGACGCAAATTTCTCCCAGTCGCTCCATATCTTTTCAAGCACCGCCGGGTCGTGGCCGTTGCGCTTGCCGCCCTCGATGAACTTCGGCTTCATGGCGTCGACGATGGCCTTCTTCTTCTTGCCCATCGCCTTGCGTAATGCGTCGCTCTCGCCTCTCGTGAAGTTGGCGAGCTGCCGCGAGAGCAGCATGACCTGCTCCTGATAGACGGTGATGCCATAGGTGTCCTTAAGATACTTCTCCATGCAGGGAATGTCGTAGGTTATAGGCTCCCTGCCGTTCTTGCGCGCTATGAACGACGGAATATAGTCCATCGGACCGGGACGGTAGAGCGCGTTCATGGCTATGAGGTCTTCAAAGACTGTGGGCTTGAGCTGGCGCAGATATTTCTGCATGCCTGCCGACTCAAACTGGAACGTGCCTATGGTGCGCCCCTCCTGATAGAGCTTGTAGGTCAGCTCGTCGTCAATGGGTATCTTCTCCACATCGACGGTGATGCCCCTCGTGAGTTTTATGTTCTCCACCGTCTCTTTCATGATAGACAGCGTGGAGAGACCGAGAAAGTCCATCTTGATAAGCCCCGTCTCCTCTATCACATGGCCGTCATATTGTGTGGCGAGCAGCTTGTGGCCGGGGTCGGCCTTGTCTTCCGCCGTGCTGACAGGCACCCAGTCGCTGATGGGGTCGCGGCAGATGATGGTGCCGCAGGCATGTATGCCCGTGCCTCTCACCGTTCCCTCGAGCATCTTGGCATATTTGATGGTGTTGGCGAGGCGCGGGTCGGTGCTTGTCTCGGCGTCGCGCAGCTCAGGCACGCACTTGATGGCGTTGGTGAGGTTCATCTTCATTCCGTCGGGCAGCCTGTCGGGTATGGCTTTGCACAGGCGGTTTGAAACGTCAAGCGGCAGACGCTCCACGCGCGCCACGTCCTTGATGGAGTTCTTCGTGGCCATCGTGCCGTAGGTGATGATGTGCGCCACCTTGTCGTGTCCGTACTTGTCTTCCACCCATTCCAGCACCTTGCCGCGGCCGTCGTCGTCGAAGTCGGTGTCTATATCGGGCAGCGAGATGCGGTCGGGGTTGAGGAAACGCTCAAACAGCAAGTCATATTTTATGGGGTCTATCCTCGTGATGCCGAGACAATAGGCCACCACAGAGCCTGCCGCCGAGCCTCGTCCTGGCCCCACCATCACCCCAAGCTGGTCTCTGGCGGAGTTGATAAAGTCCTGCACGATGAGAAAGTAGCCCGGGAAGCCCATGGTCTTCATTATGTGCAGCTCAAACTTGATGCGCTCGCTCACCTCCTCCGACAGTGGCTCGCCGTAAAGGGCTCGTGCGCCGTCATAGGCGAGCTTTGCGAGATAGTCGGCCTCAAACTTTATGCGGTAGAGCTTCTCATAGCCGCCGAGTTTCTCGATCTTTTTCTCCGCATCCTCGCGGCTCATGATAGCGTTGCCGTTTTCGTCGCATGTAAACTCGTCGAACAGCTGTTCCTTGGTGTATCTCCGCCGCACGTCGTCCTCCGTTCCGAAAGATTCGGGAATGGGGAAGAATGGCATGATAGGGGCGTTGTCTATGCTGTAGGTCTCCACCTTGTCGAGTATCTCGATGGTGTTGGCGAGGGCCTCTGGCACATCGGCAAACACTCCGTTCATCTCCGCTTTGGTCTTGAACCACTCCTGCTTGGTGTAGACGAGGCGTGTGGGGTCGTCAAGGTCTTTGCCAGTGGAGAGACACAGCAGATGGTCGTGGGCCTCGGCGTTGTCCTCGTCGACGAAGTGAGCGTCGTTGGTGCATACCACCTTTATGCCATATTCCCGTGCGAGTTCCAGGATGACCCTGTTGGCTTTCTGCTGTAGCGGAAAGGCCTCGCGGTTGGCGCGCTGGTGCGGGTCTCTCACCTCATGACGCTGCAGCTCGAGATAATAGTCATCGCCAAACACCTCCTTATACCATTCTATGGTTTTCCTTGCGCCCTCAATGTCGTCCTTGATGATTTTTGACGGCACCTCTCCTGCTATGCACGCCGAGCAGACGATGAGTCCCTCGCTATGGCGGCGCAGGTCGTCGTGGTCGGTGCGCGGTCTCATGTAGAAGCCGTCCACCCATGCTCTCGACACGAGCTTTATGAGGTTCTTATAGCCCTTATAGTTCTTTGCCAGCACCACGAGATGGTTGCCGCCCATGTCGCCTTTGTCCTTCTGCTTGTCGTGCATGGTGCGCCGTGCCACATACATCTCACATCCGAATATGGGTTTGAACGGCTCTTTGCCTGCGTCGCGCAGCTTGCGGTTGACGCTGTTGCAATAGTTGAACAGCTCCTTTACTCCAAACATGTCTCCATGATCGGTTATGGCCATGCCCCTCATGCC
>CAMGFM010000011.1 GCA_946055365.1 uncultured Prevotella sp.
GTATTCTGCCCACAATAGCGGCGTGTGGCCACCGCTGGAGTCTCCACGCTCGACATGTCGTGAAAGTCATGCACCGTCACTCCTATGCCATATCTCTCAACGAGCCTGCCTATGAGTCCGCGTGCAGGCACATACGCCGGCGTGCCAGTCTGCGCACAATAGCCTATTATGCCGCTGCTCTGCCCCACACGCCTGTAAGGCAGCACTACCTTGTCGGCTGTCCTTACGAGGCTGGCCATCTCTTCGTATGTGGCAAACCCCTCGCGCATTATGACCGTGGCTCTCTTGCGGCTATGCTCCAGCCTGTCCATGAACACGGGGCGAAAGCTCTCGCCCACGACTCCTGCAAACACAAAACAGTAGCCCTCAAGTGCCTTGCTGCCCGTGTTGTCAATCATGTCAAATATCACGTCACTGCCCTTACCTGCCGTCATGGAGCCGAGATGCAACACTATGGTCTTGTCCGTGTCTATGCCAAGCTCCTTGCGCATGTCCCTGATGTGCCGTTCAGGCACGGGGACGTAAGGATCGGGCAGTCCCTCATATTTGTGTGTGCCATAAATGTCATTGAGCCGTCTGGCACTTTCGTCGTCGCCCAGCACAAACACCCTGTCTATGCAGCCTCCGCGCGCTATGGACATGTGCTTGAGCCACTCTGCCGCCCTCTGCGCCACGGACATGCCGTCAAGCAAATAGAGGTATATCCTGTAGATTATGCCTGACACCCTGACCCCTCGCGGCACGAACAGCGGCAGAAAGGGCATGAAATCCATCAGCGACATCAGCATCACCTCCTCAGCTCCTGACCTTAGGATGAGCCTGCGCAGCACACGGCAGCATCTCCATGCGTTGGCAAGCAGAAAGCGCGAGGTGTCGTCAGGACGCTCAAACAGCATTATCTCCACATTATCCTGCCCCGGCCACTGCATCAGATGCCGCCTGTCGGCAAACTCCTTGGGCATGGCAAACGTGTAATGCGTGCCACGGTCGGCAAGTGCGCCAAGATAGAGATGGTGCATATACTCCAGGTTGTGGCCGGATGTGGCAAAAGTCGCTATCAGTTTTCTGGTCATGTCTCCGTCTTATATGTTTATTCATCTTAGGTCTGCACGACATTGTTGGCAAGAACGCTCATGGCTTGTTTGTCTGTGACACACACAGCCGCAATCCATAGCCCATGGTGTGTCGCAAGCGTCGGCGTGTCTTGCGCCGGGTGGCACTTGGCTGTCGCAAAGTGCCATTTTGCCGAGGCTAAAGAGCCGCTTTTCTATTGCCAAAGTGCCGCTTTTGACACGTCACGCCGCACCATCCTGGCCTGCACGCCCTTTTCCTGGCCTCAACTGCGCCTCGAGAGCTTTCTTGCCAGCCTTACGCAGAACTGTCTTGCCATGCGCGGCACGAGGAAAGTCAGCACATGATACCATCTCGTGCAGATGTCTCTGCGCACAGCAGGCAGAAAGGCATCATACATTGCCCCACACATGCCAAAAGGCCGCTGTCTCGTGGTGAACATCACGTCGTTCACAACATTGTCGTCATGCACGTTTTCCATCCACATTGGCCGTCCGTCACGTATGACACGCTTGACACACGAGGTTTCGGGTGCTGCATGACTGTAGGAGAGTATTGTAGGGTCGCCATTGCGGCACACACGGTTGACAAGAAACGGAAACTGGTTGCGTCCGTAGCACAGCGAGAATACCTTTCTCTCCTTGCTGTATAGCTGCAGTCCGTCAGCAAACCAGTACATCACCATGTTCTCCTCCTGTCTTTGGGCATAGCCTCTGGCTCTCTCAATGAAGTCATTGCGCAGTATGTCGTCATTGTCCACCCTTAGCGTGATTACGGCATGGCCGGGCTTTCTGACGTGGTCAATTATGGTCGTGACCATCTCCCGGTGTCTGCGTCCCTCCTCCTCGTCCATCATTACGATGACCATCTGCCTACATTCCCTTGCAAGAGTCTCCAGCCTGTCCACATGACATTGCGGCGTGTCGTCAGCCAGCAGGCACAGCCACATGAAATCGCCACATGTCTGCTGTCTCACAGACGGCCAGCAATAGTCTGCAAACAGCTCCATCCTCTGCTGCAGCCACTTGTCGGAGCGTGAGTCAAGCCCGCTCTTAGTGTGCCAGCACATCTTCAGGTTAAAGCGCGTCAACAGGAATGTGTCGTGTGCGCCATGCTCCGCGGGATGCCACTCCTCAAGGCTGTCCCAGCGGCCGCGGTTGTCTATTATCTTCATGTATGTCGTCTCCTTTTCTTTATGTTTGCACGCCCCAAAGCTCACTCTGCCATTGCCGACAAGGCATCACGCCACACCATCGGGATGTGCAGCACTGAGAATGTCCATCCTGCAATAGGCATAGGATATGACAAACCAGAACAACGGTGCCGTGAGGTAAGTGCCTGAGAATATCAGCATAATAAAATGGTAGAATATCAGCGGATATAATATCCAAGCCCCATCATTTGCATTGAGATAGTGTATATGCCTGAAGAGCTTCAGAAACACCATCGTCCACACCATCATATAGAGCAGGCCTCCCTGCATGAGTATCTCAAGCACCACATTGTGCGGATAGCCCGACACGATGCCCTGACACAGGCCCTCACCCATATATCCTGTGCCTACAAACTTCTCCAGCGCAGTCTTGTAGACACCCTCACGTCCAGTCTTGCGCTTGAAACTCTCCTTGTCGCTGTCTATATAGTCAAATGTCCTGACTGAGTTTTTCTCCAATGTCCGCATCAGCACGCTCTCATCGTCGACACTCGTGACCGCCGCCACTGCCAGCACGCACAGGGCGGACAGAATGACAGTCTTACCGAGATGTCTTGACCGCCACAGCATATACATCGAGCCTATGGCCAGGGTGACAAAGCCGCCGCGACCGCCGCTCACCAGACACGCCACCAGCTGCACAGCCAGCAGCACAAAGGCCAGCCAGCGCCAGTGTCGGCTACGGAACAATGGCAGACGCCGATAGTTGTCGCCCCACAGTATCATGCACAGATTTATGCAGAACGAGAAGCCACCGAGATAGGCCAAGGTCTGATAGCTCGCACCGCCCACTGACACTATGCCTGCCAGCGCGCCAAGTATAGAGATAAACAACGACACCGTTATGATGAGCATCACCACATCAAGCCACCGGGCATAATGTCCTATGCCGCGCTGTGCAATGCATACCCCACTGCAGATGCCCGTATAGGAGAAGCACACCATCATCAGCACAAACGGGTTGAGCTTGCCGATGTCTATCATCTTGACGCTTGTCTCCCAGAAATAGTCCACGGCGAACAGCAGCGGCAGGAAAAACAGCAGCACCCACGCCGACACCCCCATGTGGACATTGCGTCGCAACACCTGCAACAACGTATAGCCTATGACGACACTGCCGCTGAGGGTCATGAATATCTTGTAGACAAGTGAGCTGTCGCTGCCCTCAAACTTCATGCCGAATATGCCTGCCCAGCAGAAAAACAGCAGGTCTGCCACAAGACAATACACAAGCCAGAAGTCTCTGAACGTTCTCATCCCTTTGGTGTCTTGTCTGATGTCACGTAATATTCCTTTGACAGAAACATCCTCACCACTCTCCTTGGCAGAAGCACATGCAGATATTGAAAGAGTGAATGGCGCAGCCTGACGCGAGGCTGTCTGTGTAGCACTATCACCGCCGGATATTCCCTGTCATGAGGGTTTGCTATCCTTATGTCGCGCTCTCCCATGTATTTCTCTGGAAACAGCCCATATTGCGTGGGGTCGAGATGCGGCCTTATGCCTCTCTTCTTGCATAGCAGGCTTAGGATGGACTGGTCTTCACGGTGTACCACATAACAGGAAGCCTCTGGAAACGAGCTGTCAGTAACTGGCGATAGTAAACGGTGGTCGCACGCCAATGACAACCATTCCTCGACAAACGCCATGCTCTGCGCCGTCTTTCTCACCCCCACAAAGCCGGCCTGTACCTGCGGGGTGTCCTCATAGCTCGGTCCCTCACAGCCCATGCGCACGAAAGTCTCACGCTTGGTGTATTGCTTCTCGGCAAGCGGGAGGTTACTTACCCATACGTCCTGACACATCGTGCGCAGCAAATGGCTGAAACTGCGTATGAAAAACGTGCCTGAATCGCAGTAGAACACCACGTCGCCCTCACCTGCCTCCTCGCGCAACGCCTTTAATATCACATAGGGTTTCCATATCCACAGCCCTGCCCCTCTCTTGCAGGCAAACGTCTCGGCATGGCTCGCCTTGAACGTGTCGTCGACATCGTCAGGCGAATATTCTATCACCTTGTCAAAGCGTCCCACCAGCCGTGCCATCATGGCACAAAAGGCGCGGGTCTCTGCATACTTGGCATCTGAATATGTTATGAATATCGTCATCTTGTCTTTTTTTGTCGGGTCAGAGTGAAAAGAGCGACAGCAGTCTGGCAAAAGCCCTCACCAGAGAGAGCCGCCTCGGATAGCCGTCCAGCGCAAGGAGCGGCTTGAGCCTGAGATAGGCGTCATACTTCTCGTCTGCCAGCACCATATAATGGCTGGCAAATGCCTTGTGGGGCTGCCTGAGCCGTTCTGCCACGTCGTCGGGTATGCACCGCCCTGCCCTCATGCGGCTGTATATGCCGTCATTCCTGAACAGGAACATGGTCTTGGCACTGTCTCTGTGGCAATGAGAGAAGTAATGCAAGATGTAGGCACACTTGAAATATGCCAGAAACCTGCCAAAGATCTGACAGTTCCACTCACCGCACATCTCACTTATGACATTGCCACACTGCCTGTCGGCCATTCTCAACGCCACCTGGTCTTGGCACATGCCTCTCTCACACGTCTCCAGCCATCGGGCGTGCCACTCGGCATAGAGCCTGTGAGCCTTCGGGGTGTCTCTCACCAGCATCACGCCGCTGTTGTAGTATGTGAAATCTTCCGTAACCTGACATCCCGCCTTGCGAAACTGGGCATACACATAGTCATTGGGCTGCCCGAAGAACGTGCCGTGCATGTCTGCCACGGCACACACGTCGCCCTCCACATGGTCAATATCGTCCAGCGGACGGCACACTATGGTGTCAGAATCGACAAACAGATAGTCGCCGCTGACAATGGTCCTGAGACTTGTCTTAAGATGGCGCGACCTCTTCATGTCGTCCATATCCGCAGGCAGGCACACGGTTATCACCTTGTCTATATATTTATATAATGTGTCATGCCACCCGTCGAGCGTCGCGGCAGATGCGTCATCGGTCACGAGAAGTGTCTCCGCGTGTGGACTGTGCATCTTGACAGAACATGCCGAGAGCAGCGTCTGCTCAAGATAGTAGTTGCCGCTGCCGAATGTAGCTACATACACAATCTTGGTTTTCTTATCACTTTCCTTACCTCCGCACGCTCTCCTGCCGTCAGGCCCAAGCCATATACCAGCAGGGCTACAGTCACTCCGCACACGGCAATGGACAGCAGGCGCAGTGGAACAGCGTCTATGCGTGCCAGCGAGTGGACATAGACCACTCCACACATGAGCGCGCTTATCATAAGAGGCCGCACATAGGACTCCCGGGCATAGCGCAGGGCATCAAAGCCCAGTATGCGCCGCATCAGACACAGCTGCACCGCACGCTGCAGCACGTCCATGACGAGGAAGAGCACAAGTATGGAGTAAGCAGGCCAGCCAAACGCAAACAGCACATAGCCCATAGGCACGCAGGAGACGAAAGCCACGCTCACCAATATCTTAAACCATTTTATGCGGCCCGACGCGTTGATGACATTGTATATGCCTCCGCAACTCAAGGACACTCCTCCTATGAGCAGATACAGCACCGCAAACTCGTACACACCCTCAGGCACATCCCCGAGCCACAGCTCAAGCACATAGCGCAACTCTATGTAGAGCGGAAAGAACATTATGACAAAGAGCAGGAGATTGATGCGCCCCATCTTGTTTGCAAGATAGGTGTAACGCTCTCTGTCGCCAGCCGCGTAGGCCTGCACTATCTGCGGGGCAGAGGCAGAGTCAAAGACCGACGAGAACGCCGACACGTGACGGTTGACCGAGCGTCCCACATCGCAAGCCCCGTTTACCGCCGTGCCAAAGAAAGCGTTGATGAGCAGGTCGCTGCCCGACGAGCGAGTCATATAGGCAAGAGTGGCAAGGATGTTCCAGTTGTTGAACACAAGCACGTCCCTATAGTTGTGCCAGCCTCTCACCACACGCCGCCTGACCGTGCCTCCCCAGCGTCTCATGGCCTCATATCTGTAAGCCACAAAGGTGGTGGCCGTGGAAAATGCGATGATCATCACATAAAGACGCAGTAGCGAGAACGTCAGTCCGCCCACTTCCACGCTGTCTGCCGCACGTCCCAGCCAATGCAGTGCCACTATGCACAACAGGCGCAGTATGTTGTTTGCCACGTCTATCGCCGCAAGAAACCTGAAACGCTCATGGGCTTGAAACAGGCTCTGATATGGGCTGTTGACAATGCCTGCACAGGTGACCGCCACCGACACCTGATAGACAAACATGGCATCGCCCTCCTTGCCAGGCTCCACGTTGAGACTGTGGCACACATACCACAATCCTACAGTCTCCGCCATGACGGCTATCATGAGAGCAAAGGCGGTGTGCAGGGCGATGTTGACGTTGAAACAGCGGTTGACATCGCCGTCGGGTCTGCCCATTTCAGCGTTGAGAAAGCGCGACGTGGCCATGGACAGCGAGCCGCTTATGAACGTGAACATCGACAGTATGCCTCCCACCACGGCGTATAGCCCAAGGTCTGACACGCCAAGTGTCTGCAACACGAGGCGCGATGTGTAAAGCCCTACTGCCATCGTGGCCGCCATCCTGAAGTACAGGTAAAACGTGTTGAGTGCAATCTGTCTGTTTGATCCTCTCATCTCGCCACCGTTTTTTTGTCCTTGACCTTGCCTTTGCCAATGTTTGCCGAAGGCTTAACCGCCACGCCCGAGTCTCGCCTGCCGAGCGGCAGAGGCAAGGGCTGCACCCTGCCACTGTCATTGACCACTCTGCTGCTGTCACTGACAATCCTCTCTATCTTCTGTCTGCCTCCCGACTCGTCGGGCTTGAGCTCTGACAGCAGATACTTGAACAGCGAGAAGAACATGTCAAGCACCACCACCACGGCCACGGCCATGAGCGCGTATATCATGCGCCTATATAATGGCTTGACATTTGCCAGCGGCCGCCTGTGCTTGCCGCCATAGCCATAATAGGAATAATAGTTGTAGTCATAACCATATTTTCCATAGGAGTCACCACGCGCGCAGTTGAGTACAAGCGACATGTGACGGAATCTCCCGGTGCTGCCCATCTGCTCAAGCAGCGGCAGATACTTGCGCTCGAACAGCCCTGCGCGCACCACGAATATGGTGTGGTCGGCAAGAGGCTCTATGATGACAGTGTCGGCAAGGTTCTCCGTGGGAGGACAGTCGATGATGACATAGTCAAACTGCTGCTTCAGCACGCCGAGCAGATCCTTGAAGCGCGGCGATGACAGCAGCTCAGTGGGATTGGGCGGCGTGGAGCCCACGGGCAGCACATACAGCCCGGGTATCTCGCTCACCTGGAAGATGACATTCTGTATGTTTGTCTCGTGACCCGAGAGGAAATCGCTAAGACCCACGCCCGGGTTGCCAAAAATGCTGGATGCTGAGGAGCGTCTGAGGTCGCCGTCTATAAACAGCACCCTATTCTTGATGGCGAGAGATGCCGAGAGGTTCATGCTCACAAATGTCTTGCCCGAGCTTATGTAGGAAGATGTCACGATGTAGACATTGCCTGCCTCCTCGTCATTGCCAGCCATGAACTCTATGTTGCTCCTTATGAGACGGAACGACTCGTTGACGATGTCATGTCCCGTCTCGTTGACCACGATACCGAGCTGTCGCCGCGACTGTTCCCAAAAACGCAGGCCCTCTCTCTGCGACTCGTCCTCATAAAACGGCACCTCGCCTATGAAAGGTATCTTCGACAGTCCCTCAAGCTCGCTCCTCGAGCGTATGGTGTTGTCAAAGATGTCTCTCAGGAAGAGTATCAGCATCGGCACGGCCAGTGCGCATAGCAGTGCCAGCACATACACGTTGCGCTCAACGGGGAATGTGGGCGAGCTGCTGCCGTAAGGCATGTTGATAATCTTGGTAATGTAGGAGGAGTAAGACATGGATATGCTGTTTTCCTCCTGCTTGCGCAGCAGATAAAGGTAGAGGCTCTCCTTCACTTTCTGCTGTCGCTCTATGGACACGAGGTTCTTGACCACCGCGGGGTTGGACGATATTTTTGACAATGCGTCACCTCCATAGCCGCGTATGGCGTTGAGCTGCAGGTTGATGGTGTTTATCTGGTTGTCGATGCTCGAGATGAGGGTGTTGCGCAGCGTTGACAGCTCTTGTTCCTTGTTTCTCACGAGCGGGTTTTTGTTTGTGGTATATGCCAGATGCTCGTTGAGTTGGAAGACTATGGAGTTGTAGCGCGATATGAGCGGCTCGGTGGTGGCGTTGTTTAGCCCGAGGTTGGACGGCAGCAGCTCGTAGCGGAAGTCCCTGTCTCTGCTGACATTCTCAAAGCGCACCGCCTTGAGTATAGTTTGCAGATATACGGCCACGGTCTTCTGGTTGTTGAGCTGCAATATCTCGTTTTCCGCCTGTGTCTGCTTCTGTATGTACACGTCACTGAGCTTTTCCACGTCAATGACATGGTTGCGGCTCTTGTAGGCCGACAGGCTGTCGTCCACGTCGCCGAGATCGTCCTCCAGCCTGCGCAGTCGGTCGCTAATGAAACGCGCCGTGTTTCTTGCCACCATGTTTTTTTCTTCCAGCCACTTGTCGTTATAGGCCCTGACCAGTGCCACAAGCACTTTCTCTGCCATTACTGGCGAGTTGTCCACGTATGTTATGTCCACAGTAGAGGACTTTTCGCCCACCCTCCTGGCAGTAATCCTGCTCTGCAACACGTTTGCGGCCTTCAGCACAGCATTTATGTCGGCAGTGTCCTTGACCATATGCAGACGCTTTACCACCTCCATGGTCACCTCATGCGACACTATGCGCTGCAACACGTCCTCTATGCTCGTGACCTGCTGTTGCAGACTTATGTCATTGAACATCTCCGCATCCTGCATGCTTGTGCCTACGGGATACTGCTCGGTGCGCACGAGTATGGTGGCCTTGCGCGTGTATATCTTGGGAGTGACATATATGTAGTATAGGGCATAGCTGAAGCTTATCAGCAACGCCACTGCAAACCAGTTCCAGTGTGAGACGCACAGATGCCAGAAATTGACCAGCGAGATATAGTCATCGCTTCTATGCACGTTGATATGTTTGTTGCGGGTTTCCATCAAGTATTCTTGTTTTTTTAAGTAAAAGATGGCGCAAAGCCCGATGACACGAGACAAGACTGTCTGCCTCTGCTGTCCGTACACAGCCCCTCTCACTATACAGACTATGTCGCGCAGCCTGCCTTTGGCTGCCGCATCATGCGCCGGTGTCATGAATCACGACAGAGAGCAGTGCGCCACTCACAGGCACACTGCTTCTCATGCGTCTTGAGCGGCTAACGGCTGTTGACGAAATTGGCTATGGTCACCAGCAGCGATGTCAGCGAGAACCAGAAGCCTGGCTGGTTGTAGGTGTTGCCTGCCGACTTGGAGCTGCGCTTCCTCATATTGTTGGGCGACACATACACCACATCGTTCTGGCGCAGCCAATAGGCCTCTGACGTTATGAGGCTTTCCATGTCGCAGAGGTCAAGCGTATAGACCTTTATCTCCCCGTCCACGACCCGCGTGACCAACACGTTGCTGCGCTCTCCGTTTATCCCAAGGTCTCCGGCATCGGATATGGCGTTTATTATGGTGTAGCAGTCCTTGGTGATGGTCTTGCGCCCTGGCTTATTGACCTCACCCAGCACGTCCACGCTCATGTTGACATATTCCACGGTGACAATAGGGTCGCTCACAAGCTCCCTTGCCACGAGACGTTTGGCTATATAGTCTGCCACCTCGCCCCTTGTCTTGCCCCTGACGGATATCTTGCCAAGCACCGGAAAGTTGATGTCACCCTGCTCGTCCACAGTATAGGCCACAGTCACGCCGCTGCCGCCCATAGAGGTCGACGACACGGGATTGGCAAAGGAGGCTTGCGACGACGACACGAGCGTGAACTGGCTCTCAAGGGCGGCGTCAGAACTGCTGACAACGATATTGATCTTGTCAGAAGGCATGAGCCTCAGCACCTGAGGCTGCGGCGCCATGCGACCGTCAAGCATCTTGGCGTTCTGGAGGTAAGCCACGTCCTTGGGAGTGGAACATGACACAAGCAGCACGGCCATTATGAAAAGGTGGCATGCTGCACGGCTGTATGATCTCAGTACTTTATATGAATTGTTGCGTAATGATATTTGCATAGACTCGATGTATATTTACTATGTGCATGACTCCAAATTCATGGGGGGAACACATTAAAACTGAAACAAAACTATAAAATATTATTGATTTATGCAAATTATTCATTAATTATATTTACATAAATTGTTATCTATATCTTATTTTTGACTTTTTGAATGAAATTATTTTCATTACGGAAATTACCAACCCTTATACACCGAAACACCCTTTTGTTATTTATATAATTTCATCTGATTTTAAGAATTAAAATTACCCCCCCCGATTTACTCCTTTATTTGTATTATTATACGATTTCAGATGTGTGATATTTGTATTTATTCAAGAAAAAAGACCACACTAATCATCGGAAACACACCATGACTTTGCAGCCAAAACCATACCACGCTCTCCCAACGCACGCCACACAACACCAAAGTGACATTTTAGCTCACAAAAAGCGGCTCTTGACAAAACCAGAGAGGCACTTTTTGCAAACAAAAGCGGCTCTCTAATAAAGCTAAAGCGGCTCTCTAATGAGCGCAAAAGAGCATCTCCACCGAAGCCAATGCGCATCCTCCCGCACACGGCAAAGCGCGACAGCCGTGCAGAAGCACATACACGCAAGAAAAAAAACATGTCAAAACGGGCATAAGACACGTGTAAAGAACAGAAAAAGAGGACGTACACAAACATTTAATGCCGCAAGGAGGCGGTATTATATAAATTTGTTATAACTTTGTCGGGATTTTCGGACAGACAAGCGAGAGTCTGTCTTCAACCATAATGACATAAGTCAAATCATGGCCGCATGGACGCCCACGGAAACCACACGGCCTGAAAACAAACTTACATAACGAACATGGCAGAATATCTTGGCTCAAACAGCAGAAAGGTCACTGCACCGCTGTTTTTTGAGATGAAACGAAACGGAGAGAAAATCAGCTGGCTCACGGCATACGAATATACCACAGCCACTATCATCGACCGCGCAGGCATTGACGCTATACTCATCGGCGACTCGGCCTCTAACGTCATGGACGGCAACGCCACCACACTGCCCATCACCGTGGACGAGATGATCTATCACGCCAAGGCAGTGGCAAAGGCGGCAAGCCACGCACTCGTGGTGTGCGACATGCCTTTTGGCAGCTATCAGGTGTCTGAGGAGGACGGCGTGCGCAACGCCATAAGGATCATGAAAGAGGCGGGAGTGGACGCAGTGAAGCTGGAGGGGGGCGCAGAGATAGCCCCGATGATAAGACGCATAGTCAACGCAGGCATACCAGTGTGCGGACATCTCGGACTGACCCCGCAAAGCGTACACCAGTTTGGCGGCTATGGACTGAGAGCCAAGGAAGAGGCAGAGGCAGAAAAGCTCAAGGCCGACGCCAAGGCTCTCGAAGAGGCAGGATGCTTTGCCATAGTGCTGGAGAAAGTGCCAGCCACACTCGCCACAGAGGTGACGCAAAGCGTGGGATGCGCCACGATAGGCATAGGTGCAGGCAACGGAACAGACGGCCAGGTGCTCGTCTATGCCGACATGCTGGGCATGAACCGCGGCTTCAGGCCGAAGTTTCTGCGGCAATATGCCGACCTCTACTCCACCATCACCTCTGCCGTGGCGCAATATGTGGAGGACGTGAGGCGCGGAGACTTCCCCAATGCGTCGGAGTCATACTAAGAACCAGACCGCCACACGCCTGTCCGCGCCTGTCATGGCTGCCCAACGCCACACGCTATGCGACAGCGGCGACACTCAGCCGCAATGGCAGGCCAACACACGCGGGCGACTCTCCATATACAGCCCACCTTAGGTTGAAACTCATTTATAGAACCTGCCTATTATAAGGTATAATATATAATAATAAGGTGTAAAGACTGTCGCCAAGACTCACGCGCGACACGCCTTCGGCACATCACATGCCGCCCTGCCATGAGCCACGCCACACCTCGGTCGTGGACACATGACAGCAGGAGAAGGAGGCACGCCCCTCTGAGGCTGTACACAAAAGACAAGGCAACGGCAGACAGCAAGAAGGCAAGCTGCCTGAAGCCTCATTAAGATGCCGCCATCGCACGACGGCAAGAAGACCCCCCAAAAAAAACATCACGCATAGACAACATTGCATGAATAACAAGCAACTCACCCCTACATACCAACGTCTGTGGAACCGCGACTTCACGCTACTGACCATAGCAGAGGCCGTGTTGTGCATGTCGTGTTATGCCACCATACCATTCATGCCGCGCCTGCTGCTCGGAGACGGCGACATCACGCCCACGGCAGCCGCAATGACGATGGCGGTGTTTGTGGCAGGCATATTCATCTCGGGCTTTTTCGGCAGTTGGCTCATACAACGGTTCAGGCGCAACAAGGTGTGCTTCATCTCCTCGCTGTGTCTCGCCACGGCCATAGCAGCCATACCGCTGGCAAGTGACTTCCTGCCAGCGCGCGTGGACACCACATGGGCCATGACGGCACTGTGCCTCTACGCAGGCTTGGCTTTCGGACAGGCCAAGAGGGTGCTGTCATGCACACTGTTGACAGACAAGACCGAGTCGTGCCACAGGACAGAAGCCAACTACGCCGCCATCTGGACAGCAAGGCTCACACTGGCCGCCAGCCCCCTGCTGGCAGGCTGCCTGCGCCCTCTGATGTCTGCCACGGCCTATCACATGACATTTGCCGCCGCCGCCGTGACAAGCGGACTGCTGGTGATGGGCGTGAGGTTTCCGTTCAGGGCTCCCGACGAGGAGGTACACATGCTGTCTACCGACCGCTTTCTACTGACCAAGGGTCTTGACGTGGCGGCGGTGATAGCACTTGCCACGGCGGCACTCGGCATAATGATGACGGCACACGCCAACACTATGTTCTACGCATCGCTCGCGGCAGGCTTTGTGACCGCCATGGCCACACTGAAATACAGCGTGGTGAGGACAGGACGCTACACGGCAGCAGCTGGCAACGCATGTGTGCTGGCGGCACTGGCCATGATGGCATGGACAGAGGGCCCCATGCACATGACATTCAAGCCCATGCTGCTGGGCATAGGCCTCGGGCTGACGCTCTCGGTGCAGATTTACAGGCTGCTCGCACAGTGCGACCACTGCCAGAGAAGCACCGCAGAAAGCACATACTTCATGGCAAGCGACGGCGGACTGTTCCTCGGCATAGCGACATGCCACATGATGCAGGGAGGACACACACACGCCGCACTCACGCTGGCAGCCATGGCAGCAATAGCGTGCGCACTGGGAGCCACGGGCAAAAGAAAAAGCACGCCACGGCACGCCTAAACACTGAGCAGAGGCTCTAAAGGCATGAAAAGCAAAGCAGCTCTGCGGCACAATACATTCAGACATTAAGGCTATCACATTAAGGAAGCGCAAGGTATGGAAATACGAAAAAAGAATGTCGTCCCCCTCTTCGACGCTCAAACCCATCCGGAGCAGATTGTCAGACATGACGGCCATGATAACCACATCGTCAAACTTGACGACGATGCCATAGCATCAGTTTACCCTGACAGTCGTGTCCCTAAAGAGAGAAAGGCTCAGATTAAAGACATTCTGTCGTCGCAAGGAAGATTGAACTCGATAAGACTCTATAAATGTAAGCTTTGCGAATCAGGCTGAGAGTTGAGATTTACTGCGACTAATTGATTGGCTAAAATCGAGACCGTTCTGGTTCAAAGAACGACAACGTCATAAAAAGTGTCATAGACCCGATACGACAAACGATAATTGGAGAAATCATGAAGAAAATAATGTTAGTATTCGGAACACGTCCCGAGGCCATCAAGATGTGTCCCTTGGTGAAAGAACTCCAAAAACGCAAGGATGAGTTTGAAACCATCGTGTGCGTGACGGGGCAACATAGGGAAATGCTTGACCAAGTGCTCAAGATATTTGACGTAAAGCCAGATATTGACTTGAACATCATGAAGCAAGGACAAGACCTGACCGATGTCACAGTGCGCATCCTCAACGGAATGCGCGACGTGTTCAAGGAGTGCAAGCCCGATGCAGTACTCGTCCATGGCGACACCACCACATCCACAGCTGCAGCCCTTGCCGCTTTCTACGCACATATTCCAGTAGGACATGTAGAGGCAGGTCTCCGCACACATAATATATATAGTCCTTGGCCAGAGGAAATGAATCGCCAAATCACAGGCCGCATTGCTACCTACAACTTCTCTCCGACTCCTCTGTCAGAGAAAAATCTGCAGGAAGAGAAAGCATATGGCAATATATATGTCACAGGCAATACCGTCATCGATGCCCTCCACATGGTAGTAGATAAACTGAAGAGCAACATCGCCCTCGCCGAGGAGCAGAACAAAGCACTCCTTGACGCTGGCTATGATGTGACGAGACTTGACAATGGCAAGAAACTCGTGCTAATCACTGGCCACAGAAGAGAGAACTTCGGCGATGGCTTCATCAGAATGGTGACTGCCATGAAAGACCTCTCCGAAAAATACACAGATGTTGATTTCGTCTATCCCATGCACCTCAACCCCAACGTGCGCAAGCCTATCCACGAGGTGTTTGGCGAAGACCTCACCCGTCCAAACTTCTTCTTCATCGAACCTCTCCAGTACCTTGAGTTCGTCTATCTGATGAACAAAGCCAACATCGTCCTCACCG
>CAMGFM010000012.1 GCA_946055365.1 uncultured Prevotella sp.
CATAACACGTTTTTTATAGACATTATTATATATCATAAAATATAAATTCTTCAAAGAAAAAGCTAAAAGAAATGAGAACATTCAAAGCGGTATTTTTCTTCGTTATGTTGAGTATGCTCTCCGTGAGCGTCAAGGCACAGAGTCTGGGTGACATACTTTCTGGCATAGGCAAGGCTGTGATAGGCGACAAGGCCACTACTGCCTCCTCGCTTAAAGGCACATGGAAATATTCTGCGCCTGCATGCCAGTTTGAGAGTGAGGATTTGCTTGCCAAGGCTGGCGGCGAGGCTGCCACGACAAAGGCAAAGGCGGTGCTGACTCCCATAATGAAGAAGTTTGGGGCGCAGAATATAGTGGTGAAATTTGAGGACGGCAACAACTATGTCATCACCTACAAGAAAAAGGAAATGAAAGGCACCTACACATTTGACAATGACAAGAAGACGGTGACCTTTACCACCGACCGCGGCAAGACCTTTACGGCCTATGCCACCGTGCTTGGCAACACGATGACGCTCACGTTCAACGCCGACAAGCTCATGGAGGTGATGAAGACCATCACCGGCACTGCGTCAAAGTTAAGCACCTCAGTGGCCGCGCTCAACACCCTGCTCGGCAAGTACAAGGGCATGAAGCTGGGCATGGAGATGAAGAAGTGAGGACGAGGGCCTTGTCTTGCGCATGGCAGGCTTTGCCCGTGATATTGTGGGGCCTTCCCCGTGATACTGTCGGGGCTTGTCCTGCGCACGACGCTTTGCCCTATACATTATATTATATATAGGCAGCCATATATAGCCCCTATACCTTAATTATATATAGGGCCACGCTCCATAACACACATACACACACGTCATAAAAAGTAAGACACCATGCCAGACGACACCCTGAAGACTCTCAAGAGGCGGTTTGTGAGGTATCTGAAGCTCGAGCGAAACTATTCGCCAAACACAATAGAGGCCTATTCGCGCGACATAGACTGCCTCATAAACTATCTTGACACCGAGGGGCTGGCAGTGGAGGACGTGAGGCTCGTCAATCTGGAGCATTTCGTGGCCGTCATACACGGCTTTGGCGTGGCTGCAAGCACGCAGGCGAGGATTATCAGCGGCGTGAGGTCGTTCTTCAGGTTTCTCGTGCTTGAAAAGACCCTCGCCGACGACCCTTCGGAGCTGCTCGAGTCGCCCGCCCTGGGCGAAAGGCTGCCTGCCGTGCTTTCCACTGAGGAGGTAGACATGATGGAGGCCGCCATAGACCTCAGCAAGTGGGAGGGACAGCGCAATAAGGCCATCATAGAAGTGCTGTTCTCGTGCGGCCTGCGCGTGTCAGAGCTTGTTGAGCTCAAGTTCTCCGACATCTACGCCAAGGAAAAGTTCTTGCGCATCGTGGGCAAGGGCAGCAAGGAACGCCTCGTGCCAATTTCGGGCGAGGCACTGAGGGAGATAGAGCTGTGGCTGCTCGACCGCAATCTCATGAAGGTCAAGAAAGGCGAGGAGGAGTATGTGTTTCTCAACCGCAGGGGGGCTCACCTCACGAGGGTGATGGTGTTTATAATGATAAAACAGGCGGCTGAGGCGGCAGGCATCAACAAGAACGTGTCGCCACACACGCTGCGACATTCCTTTGCCACCGCACTGCTGCAAGGAGGCGCCAATCTGAGGGTCATACAGGAGATGCTGGGCCACGAAGACATATCCACCACGCAGATATACACGCACATAGACATCACGGAGCTGCGCGAGGAGCTGCTCGCACACCATCCGCGGTATGCCACAAGGCACGGCGGCGACGGCAAGTGAGACACAAGAGCAGGCGGCAAGCGCGCTCCCGCGCGCCGTGACAGCCGCCTTGCCTCGGCAAAAGTGTCACTTTGGCTTGTGCAAAGAGTCACTTTACAAGCGCAAAGTGCCACTTTAAGGATACAAAGCGGCACTTTGCGAGTGCTTGAAAGTCACTATGCGATTGCGGAGCGTCCTTTGGGCAAAGGCGGTAAAAGTATTTTTTAACACACAACACCTTAAAAAAACGCTTGCGCCATGTAGCGTTTGACGCAAGAGTCAGGTCAAACAACAGAAAAATATTAACCATCAAGTATAAATTATGAACTTAAGAAAGCTATTTTTGGCTGTTCTCGCATTTGTGGCATGTATTGCAACGGCACAGCAGATGCCGCCGATACCTGTTGACGAGAACGTGAGAATCGGCAAGTTGGACAACGGACTCACCTATTACATCCGTTACAACAACTGGCCTGAAAACCGTGCGAATTTCTACATCGCACAGAAGGTTGGATCTATACAGGAGGAGGAGACACAGCGCGGTCTTGCCCACTTCCTTGAGCACATGTGCTTCAACGGCACCAAGCATTTCCCGGGCAACGAGGTCATGCGCTATTGCGAAAGCATAGGCGTGCAGTTCGGACGTGACCTCAACGCCTACACATCTATCGACGAGACAGTCTACAACATCTCAAACGTGCCTACCACACGCCAGAGTGCGCTCGACTCATGCCTGCTTATACTCAGCGATTGGTCGGGTGCCCTGCTCCTTGAGGACAAGGAGATAGACGAGGAGCGCGGCGTGATACACGAGGAATGGCGCATGCGCAGCAGCGCGTCAAGCCGTCTGCTCGAGCGCAACCTCCCCAAGCTCTACCCGGGGTCGAAGTATGGCTTGAGATACCCCATCGGCACGATGGAGGTGATAGACAATTTCAAGTATAACGAGCTGCGCGACTACTATGCCAAGTGGTATCATCCGCTCAATCAGGGCGTCATCATCGTGGGCGATGTGGATGTCGACTACATGGAGGCCAAGATCAAGGAGTATTTCGGCGGCTTCAAGGCTCCCGAAAACCCCGCTCCCATCGTGGCGGAGAGCGTGCCAGACAATGCTGAGCCCATCATCATCGTCGACAAGGACAAGGAGCAGAACTCCTCTGATGTTGAGATATTCTTCAAGCACGAGACTTTCCCCAATGAGATGAAAGACAACATGGGCTATCTCGTCTATAACTACGTGCGCAACGCCATGGCCAACATGCTCAACAACCGTCTCAGCGAGAGTGCCCTTGACCCGGCGTGTCCCTATGTCAATGCCTACGCCTATGACGGCTCATACATCTTCTCCAAGACAGTTGACGCCTTTACCGTGAATGCCTCTCCCAAGGACATGAGCAGGACTGCCGACGCGCTCAAGGCCGCGTTGATAGAGGTGAAGCGCGCCGCACAGTATGGATTTACCGCCACTGAGTTCGAGCGTTTCAAGAGTGACTATCTCAGCAGCCTAGAAAAGCAGTACAGCAACAAGGACAAGCGCACCAACGATGCCCTCTACGCTCCGCTCAAGGAGAACTTCCTCGACAACGAGCCTATGCCTTCGCTTGACTGGAGATATGAGGTGATGAAGCAGCTTGTGCCGATGATACCCGTGGAGGCCGTCAACGAGTTCATAGGACAGATAGATCTCGCCAACGACAGCAACGTCGTGATTGTCAACTTCAACAACGAGGCCGAGGGCAACGTCTATCCCACCGAGGCAGGCCTGCTCGCCGCTCTCAACGAGGCACGCGGCACAGAGGTGACCGCCTTTGTCGACAACGTGAAGAACGAGCCGCTCATCACCAAGCTCCCCAAGAGTGGCAAGATCAAGAAAGAGACCAAGGACGAAGTGCTGGGCTACACCACCCTTGAGCTGTCAAACGGCGTGAAGGTGATACTCAAGAAGACCGACTATAAGAAAGACCAGGTGCTGATGTCCGGTTTCGGTTTCGGCGGACAGACTCTCTATGGCGAGAGCGACTATGTAAACCTTCAGGTGTTTGACGACGTGATAGGCGCGAGCGGCCTCGGCTCATTCTCTTCCGTAGAACTGAGAAAGGCTCTCGCTGGCAAGATTGCCAATGCCGACCTTACGATAGGACAGACAGAGACCAACATCTCCGGCTCATCCACTCCCGGCGACGTGGAGACAATGCTGCAGATGGCATGGCTCTACTTCACCAACATCAACAAGGACCAGAGCTCATTCGACAATCTCATGGGCCAGTATCAGGTGCAGCTCAAGGACCGCGAACTCAACCCCGACGTGGTGCTCGGCGACTCTCTCACCGCCACGCTCTACGGCCACAACAAGCGTACAGAGCCTCTCACCGTGGCATCGCTCGCAAAGGTGAACTATGACCGCATACTCCAGATAGCCAAGGAGCGCACTGCCTCTGCCAAGGGATGGACATTCTACATCGTGGGCAACTACGACGAGGAGACCATACGCCCCCTTATCTGCCAGTATCTCGCCGCACTCCCCGCAAAGGGCAAGGTGGTGAAGAGCAAGCGTGAGATAAACATGGCCAAGGGCGAGGTAAACAACACATTTGCCCTTAAGCAGGAGACTCCCAAGTCCACCGCATACATGATGTGGCACTCCACATCCATGCCTATGACCCTTAAGAACGACATCTGCGTGGATGTTGCAGGACAGATACTCTCTATGATATATCTCGACAAGATACGTGAGAAGGAGAGTGCGGCATATTCGGTTGGCGCATACGGCTCTGCATCAATAGGCGCAGACGACTACCGCATGTTCAACATCTTCGCTTACTGCCCGATGAAGCCCGAGAAGAGGGAGATAGCCATCGCTATCCTCAACGAGGAGGTGAAGAAGCTCGAGACAGAGTGCGACGCCGAGAAGCTCGCAAAGTGCAAGGAGTTTATGCTTAAGCAGATTGGCGACAAGGTGAAGACCAACGGCTACTGGCTCGGAGCTATCAGCAACTACCAGCGTTTCGATTATGACGAATATACCGACTATGTCAAGACCGTAGAGGCTCTCACTCCTGCCGACATCTGCAACTTCATGAAGGAGTTTAATGCCGCAGGCAACCACATCAGCGTTGTCATGATGCCAGGAGAGTAATGCTTTGCGTTACACACACATATAAAAACGACCATCAGGAGGGCGTGCCGCACACAAGTGGCACGCCCTCTTTGTCTTGTGTCTTGTGTGTCGCCTTTCGGCATGTTCTCCCCGTGTCTTCAAAAGTGCCGCTTTGGCTTTGTCAAAGTGCCGTTCTGCACATGTGGAGTGCCTCTTTGGGCTTGTCAAAGTGCCACTTTTTGCGCCATGCGTGTGTGGTGTCTTTGGTCGCCGATGTGTGCTTATAACTGGCAGGCAAACACTAAACAACCTTAAAAAACGTCTTATTGGTCAATAATTTGCATAATAAAGGAAGCAAAACAAGGGCTATTTGCAGAATTCTAATTAAATTTGCAGCTAAAAACCAATAGACATAATAATGAAAGGCAACTTCACGGCTCTCGTCATACTGTTTATGACGATATTCATCAGCACGTCTTGTCTCAATGACGATGACGACTATGTATATTATGACGATACGGTCATCACGTCGTTTTCCGTGTCCACGGCCAAGCACCATCTGCATCTTGTGTCGTCAACTGGCGGTGACAGCGTGGTCACTACCACCATGTCGCTCAGCGGTTACAAGTTTTACATAGACCATTCCAGCCGCGTGATTTACAATCCCGACTCGCTGCCCTACGGTGTAGACGCGAGAAAGCTGATATGTGTCATCAACACGCTCAACAGCGGCAGCGTGTATATCAAAAGCACCACAAGCGACTCTGTCATGTATGTCAGCGGCAACGACTCGCTCGATTTCTCCGTGCCGCGTGAGCTGCAGGTGGCAAGCCAATCCTACAACGCCTTGCGCAAGTACACCGTCAAGGTGAACGTCCATCAGGAAGACGGCGATGTCTTCCACTGGCACTCCCTGCCCGCAAGTGACGCGCTCAGGGGCATGTCCGCGCTCAGGATGCTGTGCGTGGGCGGCAAGGTCATGGCTCTGGGCAGCGACGGCAACGCCACTTACGTCTTTGTCAACGACAACGGCGTGTGGAGCATGGCAACACCCGACTTCAACCACGCGCTTGCGGCTGACGCTTACCGTGGGGCGGTGGTCAAGGATGACATGTTATACCTCTGCGACGGCGACAACATCATACGTTCTGCCGACGGCAGCGCATGGCACACGGCAGGCACGTCCACGGGCGTGCGCCGTCTCGTGGCAGCGAGCCGCTTCAGGCTCTTCGGCTATGACGCTGAGGGCCGCATGATGGCTTCTGGCGACAACGGAGAGACATGGGCGGCATGTGACATCGATGATGACAAGGCCCTGTTGCCCGATGGCGAGACGGCCTATGCCATAACGCCGCTCGCCACTAACCTCCTCACCGACAGGGTCACCCTTGTAGGCTCTTATGCCGAGGCTCACGACAACGGCCTCTGCGTGTGGGGCAAGATCGACGAGGGCGGCGAGTATAGCCAAGACCAGCCTTGGGCCTATTACAACGTGACAAGCGACAACAAGCACGTCATACCCTCGCTCTCTGGCATAGGCATGGAGAGCTATGATCGCGCGCTGATGCTGTTTGGAATGGACGCTGAGAGTGTGCCTGCCTTTTACCGCTCGTCAGACGGCGGCATAACATGGCGCGAGGACACCACTCTTGTTGTGCCCGACAACTTCTGCACGGACGAGGAGAAGCCTCTGAAGGCGGCTTACACCGTGGATGACGACAATTTTATATGGCTCGTGAACGTGTCTGAGGGCAAGACGTGGAAGGGAAGATTCAACAGGCTCGGCTGGAGAGAGGAGCAGAAGGAGTTTACCGAGTAAGGGCGAGCCTCACGATGCACCCTCTGCCGCAAAGACAGCCGCACGCAGGCTTCGGGCAAAGGACACCCGACGGCAAGAAAGGCAAGACCGCAGCCGAGACAATAGGGACAACAGAGGTGAAATAGTGTACACGGTTGTCCTCCGTTGTGTCAAAAAAGACCAAGGAAACAGGTGATGTATGTAAGGTTGTGTACACAGTTGCCTCCCTTGTTGTCAAAAAAGACCAAACAAGTATTGCATATAAGACAATGAAAAGACTCTCGCATCTGGCCGCCGTGGCCCTGCTGTCACTCCTGTCTGCCACTTCACACGCACAGACCGACGATGAATATCGCATGGAGATAGGTGCCGGTGTGGGAACGATGGCCTATGAGGGCGACTTCAACGGCAATTTGATGAAGGGCATGCAGCCCATGGCATCCTTTGTGCTGCGCAGGCTGTGGAATCCCTACACGTCGCTCAAGATGTCGGCTTCCTATGGCAAGATAAAAGGCGGCTCGGCAAACGTCGACACATGGTTTCCCGACTATGCCGACAGCCCTTATGAGTTTGATCGCGAGCTTATAGACATGACCGTGGCCTACGAATATAACTTCTGGCCCTACGGCACGGGCCGTGACTATCGCGGCACCAAGCGGCTCACGCCATTTGTGTCGGCAGGACTCGGCCTCACGTGTGCCACCAAGGGCGGCAGCACGGTCACGGGCAACCTGCCCATAGGCGTGGGAGTGAAATATAAGATGGGCAAACGCCTCAATCTCGGCGTGGAATGGACCGCCCACTTCTCCCTGAGCGACAACCTCGACGGCGTGAAAGACCCCTATGGCATAGCAAGCACGGGACTCTTCAAGAACACCGACTGCTACACCACGCTCCAGGTGACGCTCACCTATAGCTTCATGGCGAAATGCCGCACCTGTCACAACGACGACTGACTCCTCACGGGTCACATCGGCGCGGGCATGACGGCATAGTATGTTTTCCCGCATGACATCCCTGACGCTCCCGGCCGCATCGGTGCAGCCGACTGTGCGCAGCCGTCACATCTCATGACCCGCATCGAGACAGCCCATGCGTGACATCTCTCGCGTCTGGAGCGACAACGGCAGCAGCGACCCTGCACACGCCTGAAAAGAAAAATCATAACAATCCCTATATGAACCACAATTTAGACATGCACCGCATACCACAGCACATCGCCATAATCATGGACGGCAACGGACGATGGGCAGCCGAGAGGGGCAAGCCGCGCAGCTATGGCCATCAGGCAGGCGTGGAGGCGGTGAGACGCATCACTTCAGAGTGTACACGACTCGGCGTAAAGTTTCTCACTCTATATACATTCTCCACAGAAAACTGGAATCGCCCCGCCGCAGAGGTGGCCGCGCTGATGGCTCTCGTGCTGTCATCGCTCGAAGACGAGATTTTCATGAAAAACAATGTGAGGTTCAGAGTCATCGGCGACATGCAAAGGCTGCCGCAAGAGGTGCAGCAAAAATTGCAGGAGACCATGGACCACACCGCAAACAACGATGCCATGACCATGGTGGTGGCTCTGAGCTACTCCTCAAGGTGGGAGATAACAAAGGCGGCGGCAGACATAGCCGCAGCGGCAAGGGACGGCAGGCTCGCTGAGGGCGACATCAATGAGGACACGGTGGCGCGCCACATGACCACGGCGTTCATGCCCGACCCCGAACTGCTCATCAGGACTGGCGGAGAGAGGCGCATCAGCAACTATTTGCTGTGGCAGATAGCCTATTCGGAGCTGTATTTCTGCGATACCTATTGGCCCGACTTTGACGAAAAGGGCCTGCACGATGCCATCGCCGACTATCAGAGCCGCCAAAGACGCTTCGGCAAGACCGAGGAGCAAGTTGAAGAGGAGGAGAAAAACAGGAAATAAGCACGCATAACACATATAAGATGAATATAAGAAAGGTACTGACAACACTCTGCGTCATCGTCTGCTGCATAATGGCCAAGGCACAGGACAAGATAGTGTATCCCGACATTTCCTATGCCGGCATGCCGCGCAGCTATACCATCGGCGGCATTGCCGTGTCGGGCGTTGAGGGCTATGAAGACTACATGCTGGTGGGCATATCGGGGCTTACCGTGGGACAGAGCATTGAGATACCGGGCGACGACATCACCAGTGCCGTCAAGCACTACTGGAAATACGGACTCTTCTCGGAGGTTTCCATAGGCGTAGACTCGCTTGTGGCAGACAAAGCCTATCTGCACATACGCCTGAGTATGCGTCCGAGGGTGTCTACCATCAACTATATAGGCCTTAAAAAGTCAGAGCGCGAGGACATGGAGGAGAAACTGGGCCTGCTCAAGGGCGCACAGATAACACCAAACATGATCGACCGTGCCAAAATCATCGCAAAGAGATATTTTGACGACAAGGGTTTCAAGAACGCCGACATACAGATAGTGCAGCGTGATGACGTTGCCAACAAAAATCAGGTCATCCTCGATGTCATCATCGACAAGAAACAGAAGATGAAGGTGAGGAGTGTCATCGTGGAGGGCAACCAGGTGCTTAAGAAGGGCAAGATCAAAGGCACGTTCTTTGGCAAGGGCGTGTTCAAGAAGACCCATGAGGCAGGCAAACTGTCCACTTTCTTCAAGTCAAAGAAGTATACGCCTGAGCGGTGGAAAGCCGACAAGCAAAATCTGCTTGACAGATATGGCGAGATGGGCTACCGTGACGCTGTCATAGTGGAGGATAGCGTGTGGAATGTCGACGACAGGCACGTCAACGTGTATGTAAGGGTCGACGAGGGCAAGAAATACTATGTGAGAAACATATCGTGGGTGGGCAACACCGTCTATTCGTCTGACTTCCTTGCCAAGGTGCTGGGCATGAACAGCGGCGATGTCTACAACCAGAAGCTGCTCAACAAGCGTCTCACCGAGGATGAGGATGCCGTGGGCAACAGCTACTGGAACAACGGCTACCTTTTCTATTCGCTGCACCCCACGGAGGTGAACATCGTGGGCGACTCCATAGACCTTGAGATGAGAATTTTTGAGGGCCCGCAGGCTCATGTCAACCGCGTGAGGATTAACGGCAACGACCGTCTCTATGAAAACGTCGTGAGAAGAGAGCTGCGCACCAAGCCCGGCGACCTCTTTAACAAGGAGGCACTGATGCGCTCGGCGCGAGAGATAGCCTCCATGGGACATTTTGACCCCGAGAAGGTGTCGCCAGACGTGAAGCCCGACCCCGAAAACGGCACCGTGAACATCGACTGGAACCTCGAGCAGAAGTCAAACGACCAAATAGAGTTTTCTCTCGGATGGGGACAGACGGGCGTAATAGGCCGCATAGGACTCAAGCTAAACAACTTCTCCATGCGCAACCTCTTCAGCAAGAACAAGGAACGCCGCGGCATTATGCCCATTGGCGACGGCGAGGTGCTGTCGCTCGGCGCGCAGACCAACGGCACGTACTATCAGTCGTATAATGTGGCTTATTCCACCAACTGGTTTGGCGGCAAGAGACCCATACAGTTCAGCGTGTCGGCGTTCTATGCCAAACAGACCGACGTGTCGAGCCAGTATTACAACAGCGGCTACTTCAACAACTACTACAACTACATGTATGGTTACGGCAGCAGCTACTACAACAACTATGAGAGTTATTATGACCCCGACAAATACATACAGCAGTTTGGCGTGTCGCTCGGTTGGGGCAAGCAGCTGCGCTGGCCCGACGACTTCTTCATGCTCTCGCTCTCCTTGCAGTACACTCGCTACATGCTCAAGAACTGGAGCTACTTCCTCATGACCAATGGCACGTCAAACAACCTCAACCTCTGCGTGCAGCTGAGCCGCAACTCTACGGACAACCAGCTCTTCCCGCGCCGTGGCTCTGAAATTCTCGCCTCCGTGACGGTCACTCCGCCATGGTCGATGTGGGACGGCAAGGACTATGAGCATCTTGCGCAAAACCCAAAGGCCGCTACCTACAACGAGGAGCAGCAAGAGAAGTTCCGCTGGATAGAATATCACAAGTGGAAGTTCAAGGCACGCACCTTCACGGCCCTCTCTGGCGCGCAGAAGTGCTTCGTGCTTATGACAAGGCTCGAGTGTGGACTGCTCGGCTCTTACAACAAGTGGAAGAAGTCGCCCTTTGAATACTACTACATGGGCGGCGACGGCATGACAGGCTATTCCTCTTCTTATGCCGAGGAGACCGTCGGCTTACGCGGCTACGACAACGGCTCGCTCACACCCTATGGTTATGAGGGCTATGCCTACAACCGCATGTCTCTGGAGCTGCGCTATCCGTTCCTGTTGGGCAACACCACCATCTACGGACTGGGCTTTGTGGAGGGCGGAAATGCCTGGACAGACATCAAGCACTTCAACCCCTTTGACATGAAACGCTCGGCAGGTGTCGGCGTGCGCCTCTTCTTGCCCATGGTGGGACTCATGGGCATCGACTGGGCCTATGGCTTTGACAAGGTGTTCGGTCAGAAGGGCGGAGGACAGTTCCACTTCATCCTCGGTCAGGAGTTCTGACGTGAGAGGTGGAGTGTGTATTCCTAAGAGCGTCACACGGCCTTTGGCAAAGAGCCACTTTAGCCTCTGCAAAGCGGCTCTTTCGCATGGTCAAAGTGACGCTTGGCTCTCGTGAAGTGCCTCTTTTGCCGCTGCCGTGCAGCATGAGCCGAGGCATAACGCATACTTGCGGCATGTGAAGGCGGTGTCTTGGGAGCCGATGGGGCTTAAGGCATGTCTGCCGCGCAGCCCGAGGCGTGCGGGCGTGTGCCGTGCGGCAGGCGCGAGAACGTCAGGTTGCGTGTCGGCAAGGCTCACAACAATAAACAAAACCCAAAAAACAAGAAACGAAGAGTATGAACAAAGTCATTTCAAGCGTGACAAAGAGACTGCTGTGCTGTCTCCTTGTTATCATGGCGACAGCCACGGCAAGCGCGCACAAGTTTGAGTTGCTCGACATGCAGTATATCCTTAACAATATACCAGCCTATGAGAGAGCCAACGAGCAGCTCAATCAGGTGTCAAAGAAGTGGCAGGCAGAGGTGGAGGCACTCAACGCCGAGGCCGCCACGCTCTATAAGAACTATCAGAACGAGATGGTGTTTCTCTCCGAGGAGCAGAAAAAGGCCCGTCAGGAGGAGATAATGAAAAAGGAAAAGGAGGCTGGCGACCTCAAGCGCAAGTATTTCGGCCCAGAGGGAGAGCTGTTCAAGAAGCGCGAGAGCCTCATGTCGCCCATACAGGAGGAGATATACAACGCCGTCAAGGAGATAGCCGAGCTGCGGGGTTACTCTCTCGTCATAGACAGAGCCAGCGACAACGGCATCATCTTCGGCTCGCCTAAGATAGACATCAGCAACGAGGTGCTGCAAAAGCTCGGCTATGCCAACTGAAACGCCTGCGGCGCACAGCAGAATAACGATGCGACAATAAACATCTAAAAATATACACACAAAAAGAAAAGAAAAGAACATGAAGAAAGTGATCTTAATGCTTATGTTGTTCATGCCTTTGGCAACATTCGCACAGAAGTTTGGACACGTCAATGCACAGGAAGTGATGACCTCAATGCCCGATTTTATCAAGGCACGTGGCGAGATAGAAGCCGCCGCCAAGCAGTATGACATCGACATCAAGGCATTGCAGGACGAGTTCCAGCGCAAGATGGAGGAATATGAGAAGAACCAGGCTACCATGAACGAGACCAAGCGCAAGGAGACAGAGGACGCTCTGCAGCAGATGTACAACAAGATACAGCAGGCCGTGCAGGACAACCAGCAGGCTCTCTCACAGATGCAGCAGGAAAAGCTCGGCCCCATACAGGCAAAGGTGATAGAGGCCATCAACGCCGTGGGCAAGAGCGGCGGCTATGTCTACATCATGGACACCGCATCTGGCATACTCTACATCAGCGAGACCCTCAGCAAGGATGTCACAGCGGAGGTAAAGGCCGAGCTCAACAAGACAAAGTAAAACCCACAAACACATTCTGCCATTATGAAAAAGCTATTGTTTGCAATCATCATGCTTGCCTTTCCGCTCATGGCAGGCGCACAGCTGCGCTACGGCTATTTCAGCCATGAGGCAGTGCTGAAGACCATGTCTGACTATGTGCTTGCACAGCGCGCCATAGACGAGTTGAGACAGAAGTATGACGATGAGATGAAACGCTCCGAGCGTGAGTTCAACGCCAAGTATGAGGACTTTCTTGAGGTGCAGGGCAGCCTTGTGCCGTCCATCCTGCGCAAGCGTCAGGCCGAGCTTCAGGACATGATGGAGAAAAACGTGGCTTTCAGGCAGGAGGCGCAGCGTCTGCTCCAGCAGTCGGAGGCAGATGTAATGGCCCCGGTGTTGATGAAGCTCTCCATGGCAGTCACCAAGGTGGGTCAGGAGCGCGGCTATGCGTTCATCATCAACACCGACGGTGACACCTGTCCCTACATCAACCCGAACATGGGCGAGGATGTCACCACCTATATAATACAGGCACTCGAGACAAAATGACCCGCGCCGTCGCCGCAATGTCGGCAAGGCGTGTCACAGACGACGCTTTGCAGGGCGTGACGCATACGATGGTGTCACGCCTTGCATAGGCTCTGTCGCCCAAAACAAGCCCTGCGGCGTGTGCTGTGGGGCGGTTTTTTTTCACTCACGCGTACACCGTGCTTTCACTCATGCGCACACCGCGCCGCACATGAGCCACACACGTCACACGCATATACACACGCACAATCCCCAAAAACCATAACAAGATGTTTCCAAAGAACCCCGGACCGATAGGAGTGTTTGACTCAGGCTATGGCGGACTGACCGTCCTCAATGCCATACGCCAGCGTCTGCCGCAATATGACTATGTCTATCTCGGCGACAACGCCCGCGCCCCCTACGGGTCGCGCTCTTTTGAGGTGGTCTATCAGTTCACGCGTCAGGCCGTGCTGCGTCTCTTTGCCATGGGGTGCCATCTGGTGATACTGGGCTGCAACACCGCCTCCGCCAAGGCCCTCCGCTCCATACAGCAGCGCGACCTGCCTGTCGTAGACCCCGACCGCAGGGTGCTGGGAGTCATCAGGCCCACGGCAGAGGTGACAGGCAGCCTCACGCAGTCGCGCCATGTGGGCATACTTGCCACGGAAGGCACGGTGAGAAGCCGCTCCTATGACATGGAGATACGCAAGCTCTTCCCCGACATCAGCGTCTCCGGGGTGGCGTGTCCGCTCTGGGCCGCCATCGTAGAGGCAGGTGAGTGCGACAGTCCGGGCGCGGACTACTTCGTAAAGAAGCGCATAGACCAGCTCATGCGGCAGGACCCGCTCATCGACACCGTCATACTCGGCTGCACACACTACCCCCTGCTCATGTCGTCGGTGGTGAAATATGTGCCGAGGGGCGTGCGCGTGGTGTCACAAGGCTCATACGTGGCAGAGTCGCTGGAGCTTTATCTCGAGCGTCATGCCGATATGCGCGCAAAGGTGACGCTCGGAGGCACGTGCAGATACCTCACCACCGAGAGCGAGGAGCGTTTTCGCGAGACGGCGCGTCTGTTCCTGCACGAGGAGGTGGCCGTCAGCCATGTCGACATAGCCTCGCAGGGTCAGCCGTGAGGCATGTGTCGAGAGGCTATCTCGCGGTCATGTGCGGCGGCTCACAAGCCCCCGTTTGTTTTTTTAACGCCTTTTGTATAGCCTAATCGGATTTTTTGCCGTAACTTTGCAGCCGATAAGATTATTGTTTAACACTGTGGAAGAATTTGGCTGCTTGCAACCACACAAAAAAATGCTAAAACTGCGTGACCGCCCCATGCGGGGCAAAGCGGTAATTTGGTGTTTTCCACTCAAATCATTATTATTGGAAAAATGAATTATCTTTTTTCTTCAGAATCAGTATCAGAAGGACATCCCGACAAAGTGGCCGACCAGATCTCAGACGCTCTGGTTGACCAGTTCCTTGCCTATGACGACGAGTCGCATTGTGCCATCGAGACATTCGTGACCACGGGTCAGGTGGTGATAATGGGCGAGGTGCGCTCCAATGTCTACATCGACTTGCAGACCATAGCGCGCCGCACCATCAACGGCATAGGCTACACCAAGTCAGAATATCAGTTTGACGGCAACTCATGCGGCATCCTCACCGCCATACACGAGCAGTCTGACGACATCAACCGCGGCGTGTCGCGTGAGAACGAGGAGGAGCAGGGCGCGGGAGACCAAGGCATGATGTTTGGATATGCCACCAACGAGACCGAGAACTACATGCCCGTGACTCTCGATCTCGCGCATCTCATCATGTCTACCCTCGCCGACATACGCAGGGAGGGCAAG
>CAMGFM010000013.1 GCA_946055365.1 uncultured Prevotella sp.
ATACACGCTGTCAGCCGCACAAAAGGGCAAAGTGCCTTTAAAAGAAACAACGACTGCAATCATGGAGCTACCCCCGCAATTTGAAGAATACACGCGCCGACTGCTCGGCGACACACTCTACTCGCGTCTCGACGCAGGACTGCGCTCTGACACCGCCCCCGTGAGCATACGGCTCAACGCCTTTGCCAAGTGCGACGGCTTCACACCGAGGGCAGAGACCGACGACGGCCCCGTGCCGTGGTGTCATGACACGGGCAGATGGCTCAAGGAGCGTCCCGACTTTACCTTTGACCCTCTCTTTCATGCAGGTCTCTACTACGTGCAGGAGGCCGGCTCGATGTTCGTGTGCCATGTGGCGCGCCATTTCATCAGCCGTCCCTCCATGGTGCTTGACCTCTGTGCCGCCCCGGGCGGCAAGTCCACGGCCCTGCGAGGCGCATTGCCCGAGGGCAGCCTGCTGTTTGCCAACGAGGCGGTGAGACAAAGGGCGCAGGTGTTGTCGGAAAACATGGCGAAATATGGGCATGAGGACGTGGTGGTGACCAACAACATGCCCGAGGACTATGGCAAATCGGGACTCTTGTTTGACGCTATATTCGCCGATGTGCCGTGTTCGGGCGAGGGAATGTTTCGCAAAGACCATGACGCAAGGGCGGAATGGAGCGTGGAAAACGTGGAGAAATGCCACAGGCTGCAGCGCAAGATCATAGAAGATGTGTGGGATTGCCTGCGCCCGGGCGGACTGCTCGTCTACTCCACATGCACCTTTAACGCCCTCGAGGATGAAGACAACGTGGCGTGGATAGCCAACGAGCTTGGCGCAGACGTGCTTTCTCTGCCCGTGGACGAGGCTTGGCACATCACGGGAGCCGTCAGCGGCAGCCTGCCAGCCTACAGATTTTTGCCTGGAGTGAGCCGCAGCGAGGGGCTTTTCCTTGCCGTGCTGAAAAAACATGGCGGTCTCGACAGCGAGGACACGACCGCAGGCACGTGCAACATGAACTGCACAGACACCAATGGCGGCGGCGATGACATAAGCTGGCTCTCTGACAACAGAAACAGACCGTCTGACAGCCGACACAAGTCACGCGGCGACAGGCGCGGCGGCTCTGGCGACAGACGAAACGGCTCTGGCGACAGACGCGGCGGCAAAGGCAACAGACAGGATGCCACAGCGGCGATGAAAGTGCCGCTCACGGATGCCTCTGCCTACACTGTCGCAAGGCAGGGCGACGCCATCCTTGCCGTTCCGAGCCGCTGGGCAGACATCTACAGCCGCGCAAACGAAGGGCTGAGGGTCATGCGCGCAGGCATACATATATATAATGTAAAGGGCAAAGACCTTGTGCCTGACACATCGCTGGCTCTGTCGATGAGTTTCGACCGCAACGCTTTTGCCGAGAGCGAGCTTGACTATGACCGTGCCGTGGCTTTCCTGCGCAGGGAGGCCGTCACACTGCCCCAAGACTGCCCCAAGGGCTATGTGACCGTGACCTACATGGGCGTGCCGCTGGGATTTGTCAAAAACATAGGCAGCCGCGCCAACAACCTCTATCCGCAAGAATGGAGGATAAGAAGCACCCACCTGCCAGCAAAGCCCGAAGTGCTGCAAAAGGATTAGGGCATATTGAGGCCGAAAAGCACGAGCCATAAAATGGCACGCAGGACATTGAGGCCGAAAAACACGGCACATAACAAAAGGCCTCTGGCACGTTACGCCTGGCATCCATGCCACACGAAAGGGACTTCAGTCACATAAAAAAAACTCTGGTACGTTTCTGACCCTTATTTCACCGCATACAAAAAAAACATACCTATCACATATATGAAGCAATATCATGACTTGCTCTCACGCATACTCAACGAGGGCATACGCAAGGAAGACCGCACCGGCACCGGCACGCTGAGCGTGTTTGGCCATCAGATGAGATTTGACCTCGCCGAGGGCTTTCCGCTGCTCACGACAAAGAAGCTGCACCTGAAAAGCATCATCTATGAACTGCTGTGGTTTCTCAACGGCGACACCAACGTGCGCTTTCTTCAGGAACACGGCGTGCGTATATGGAACGAATGGGCTGATGCCGACGGCGAGCTGGGCCCCGTCTACGGACACCAGTGGCGTTCATGGCCCGACGGCAGGGGCGGCAGCATAGACCAGATAAGCAATGTGGTGGACATGATAAGGCACAACCCCGACTCGCGCCGCATGATGGTCACGGCATGGAACCCCGCCGAGGTGGACGAGATGGCTCTGCCGCCCTGCCACTGCCTCTTCCAGTTTTATGTGGCTGACGGCAAACTGTCGCTACAGCTCTATCAGCGCAGCGCAGACACGTTCCTTGGAGTGCCTTTCAACATAGCTTCCTATGCGCTGCTGACGCAGATGATGGCGCAGGTGTGCGGATTGCAGCCAGGCACGTTCATACACACCACGGGCGACACCCATCTCTACCTCAACCATCTGGAGCAGGCGAGGCTGCAACTCACGCGCACGCCACGCCCATTGCCAAGGATGAACATCAATCCTGACGTAAAGGACATATTCAGTTTCAAATATGAGGACTTTCAACTCACCGACTACGACCCCTGGCCGCACATTGCCGCTACCGTGAGCGTGTAGCGAGGAGTCGCCAACCACATCACAAGCACAACCATAACACCAATAAGCACAATGACAATAAGCATTATAGCCGCCGTGTCACGCAACCGTGGCATAGGCAAGGACAACAAACTGCTCTACTGGCTGCCCAACGACCTCAAGCGTTTCAAGGCTCTCACCACCTCACACACCATCATCATGGGGCGCAACACCTTTGAGTCGCTGCCCAAGGGCGCATTGCCCAACCGCCGCAACGTGGTGCTCAGCAGATGCCATGACTCTTTTGAGGGCTGCGACCGCTATGCCAACCTCGACGAGGCTCTCGCCAGCTGCCGCGACGACGAGGAGGTGTTTGTAATAGGCGGCGCAAGCGTCTACGCACAGGCCATCAAGTACGCCCACAGACTGTATCTCACTGAGGTGGATGACACAAAGGAGGATGCCGACTGCTTCTTTCCCGACTACAGCGACTGGCGTGAAGCCAAGAGAGAAGACCACGACACAGACGAAAGGCACGCCTACAAATATTCATTTGTGGACTATGTGAAATAAAGGTAGCTCAACACGGTTGACAAAGCGACTTTTAGCAATTTTCCAAATAGCCTCTTTGCTACCTACAAAGAGCCACTTTACGACCGCCAAAGAGGCTCTTTACGACCGCCAAAATGGCTCTTTGCATTTTGCATTGTGACAGCATGACAACAACATGGCTCTCTACGGTTGTGAAAGAGCCGCCTCCCGAGCCTTGCGCATAAGCCCACACAGCACACTTGGGCCATAACGACGAGACGGCAGGCAGGTGTCATGACACGCAGTCCTGACACTTGCCCACCGTCCTATGCACAGTATGCGCCACAAGAAGCCTCCTTGCGGCTTGCCTACATCATTCGCCGCCAGCCACACCCTCATCGACGGGCAGCTCGCCAATGGGTATCTGACGGTTGAATATGGTGTTGAATGATATGATAGACTCCGAGCGCGAAAGCCCGAGAGGCTGTAGCCTGTCGTGAATGATATTGAGCAGATGATGATTGTTGCGCGCGTATATCTTTATGAACATGTCATAGCCGCCGGTAGTGTAATGACACTCCACCACCTCGGGTATTTTCTTCAGAGCCTCTACCGCCTCGTCAAACTTGGCGGGGTTCTGTAGATACAGCCCCACGTAAGCACAGGTCTCATATCCTGCCTTTTCCGGGTCAATAATAAACTGCGAGCCTTTGAGTATGCCCAGACTTGTGAGCTTCTGTATGCGCTGGTGTATCGCCGCGCCGCTCACATTGCAGGAGCGGGCCACCTCGAGAAAAGGTATGCGCGCGTCCTCAGAAATCAGACGAAGAATTTTCTTGTCAAGCAAATCCAAATTGTACGCCATGGGAAAACAGGTTTGTTCTTTTTTTATTTGTCAATTTGTATAGTAAAACACACTTACTGGTGTTATATTTTCATTTGTTTAAGTAATTAACGCTGCAAAGGTAACATAAAAAAAAACTATCCACAAAAAATAGTGTAATGAAAATTTCACGCCAACACATTTTTTTTCTGTCCAAAGCGTCATTTACAATCTATTTTGTTTATTTTTGCACATCCGTAACTTTACGATATACTGCAAGAACCATACACACAAGCAAAAAAAACAGCCAGATGAGACATTTAACATCATGCGACACAGCGGTCAAGACTGTTGTCTCTGTCGCGCTGACAGCACTCTCGCTAAGCGTAGCCCCCTCACACGCCGCACCGCGGCAGGCTCCTGACACCACCATGGCCATGGCCGCAGGCACAGACCCCCGCATGGCAGCCGACACGGCAGGCATTGCCACCGACACCATGGACTTGACCGCCATGGAAGAAGCCGAGGAGATGCCGCCAACAGACGGCCGGGGACTGAGAGCCACGCTCAAGAGCAAGTTCATTGAGGGCAACGCCTCCTTCATGTCGCTCGTGGCGATGGCCTTAGTGCTGGGACTCGCCTTTTGCATTGAGCGCATACTTTACCTGAGTCTCTCAGAAATCAACGCCAAGAAGTTCATGGCACAGGTGGACAGCCTCATAGAGCAGGGCGACATTGATGCTGCCCTGACCTTATGCCGCGACACGAGAGGCCCAGTGGCATCCATCTGCTATCAGGGACTGCTGCGCATGGACACCGACATCGAAGATATAGAGCGCAGCATGGCGGCCTACGGGGCAGTGCAGTCGGCACAGCTGTCAAAAGGCTGCTCGTGGATAACGCTGTTCATAGCCATAGCACCCTCACTGGGCTTTCTCGGCACGGTGATAGGCATGGTGATGGCCTTTGAACAGATACAGATGGCAGGCGACATCAACCCCACGGTAGTGGCGGCAGGCATGAAGGTGGCACTCATCACCACCATCTTCGGCATAATAGTGGCACTCATACTACAGATATTCTACAACTATGTCATTTCAAAGATAGACCATCTCAACTCACAGATGGAAGAGAGCGCGATAGCCCTGCTCGATGCCATACTCAAATACAAGACCTCGCACCCCTGACACGCATCAACTCATGAAACAAAACGTCAACAACAGAGCGCGGCGCACGGCCTCCATCGTGTTTTACTCCATACTCGGTGTCGGCGCGCTGGTGTTCACACTCTTCAGGACTGTGGGCTATGACATGCCCTACTATGCCAACCCCGACTACAACGCGCCTCTGCTCACCGATTTGCTCACCGGCTTCATGGCCACGCTCATCGTGGCGTGTGCCGCCGTGTCGCTGTGGAGCATGGCAAGGGGCGTGAGCAACATGTCAAGAGAGGACCACATCGTCAACAACATACACCTCATGCGCCTGAGACTATGCACGGCGACCGCCACCGCCCTGCTGCTCATAGCCACATTCGCACTCGGCGGCGGCGAGGTCTACGCCAACGGCACGCCCTACAGCGACTCCTTCTGGCTGAGGTGTGCCGACATGCTGGTAAACACGTCAATGGTGATGGTCACGGCGGCCATAGCGGCCGTGATGTTCGGACTGTCACGCAACATAAGGACAAGAAGAAAGGACAAGTAATGCTTATAAGAAGAAAGAAGACTATACCGCCGCAGCTCAACACTACCGCCACGGCCGACATATCATTCATGCTGCTCACGTTTTTTCTCGTCACCACGTCAATGGATGCCGACAACGCCATCATGCGCAAGCTGCCTCCCATCGACAAGGAGACTACTGAGGAGACCGTAAGGCAAGCCAAGAAAGGCGGCACTATGACCGTGGCCATCAACAGCGACAACACGGTCACCATAGACGGCAAGCCCACACACACGGATGAGGTGTGGACGGAGGTGTGCGCGTTTATTATCAAAAACGGGGCAAGACATCTCATAAGCATCGACACGCATCCGCAGGCCAACTACAACACTTATTTTGCCGTGGAAGACGCTGTCATGAAGGCCTATGCCACGGCAAGAGACAAGATGGGGCTGAAGACCTACGGCAAGGTATTCGCACGCCTCAACAAGGAGCAGCGTGAGGAGGTGGCAAGGCTGTGTCCGCATCGCATAGCCGAAACCTACAACACCGGAGACCACTTCGGAGAAAGGACAGAGAGATGATGACACGCAGACAAGGCTCATGGCAGATGCCCACACTCAACACCTCATCGCTGCCCGACCTGATATTCACGGTGCTGTTCTTCTTCATGGTGGCGACCCACATGCGCAAGGTGACGCTGAAAGTGAAATATCAGGTGCCGCAAGGCACGCAACTCACGAGGCTCGTCAACAAGTCGGCCACATCCTATGTGTGCATAGGCACCGCCGAATATATGCAAGACAAGAGACATGTGTATGAGCAGGATGGCTATAGCATACAGTTCAACGACATGATGGTGGCTCCAGAGAACATCACAAGGCTGGCAGCAAGCGAAAAGGCGGCCATGCACGAAGATGACGAGGAACGCTACACGATAATGCTCAAGGCCGACAAGACCGTAAAGATGGCACTTATAAACAAGGTGAAGACCTGCGTCAGGGAGGCAGGGGTAAAAAACATAGGTTATTCGGCAAACAGAGAGGTGAAGAATGATTGAATGAGAGTTTGTCAATTGTTGAATCTCTAATGAGGAATGAGGAATTGGGATGCCAAAGAGGCTCTTGGAGAATATATGGTGACTATAGGAGAACACAAAGTGGCTCTTTACTTGACACAAAGTGGCACTTGGAGAATACAAAGTGGCACTTTACAGACCCAAAAGTGGCACTTGGATTACCACAAATCCCCATTCCTCATTCCTCCCTCCTAATTCCTGATTCAACAATTGATAAACTTTTCTAATTCGTTAATTGACAAAATGAAAACGCATAAGACACTCGACCTGTCGGCAATGGCCGCCTATGTCATCATGATGATGAGCGTGGAACTGATGCATATTGAAGTGAAACAATGGTGGGAGCCGCTCGTGTCGGTACCGTTCAACACTATGTTCTACGCAACGCTCGCATGGCTGCTGTGCGCCACGGCCTCATGCCTGCCACGTGCGGCGGCACGCCTGCTCCACGCCGCCGCCCATCTCGCCGCGGGCCTCTATGCCGTGTCGTCGGCATTTCTCGGCGTGATGTTTCACCGCCGTTGGGATGCCTTCACCATGCAGTTTCTTCACGAGACCAACCGCAGGGAAGCGTCAGAGTTCATGCGCGACTATATCTTCGACTGGCACACGGCGGCAATAGTGCTGTGCGCCCTGCTGCTCATAGCCGCCGAGCGCGCCGCGTCACGCCGCCCCGAGACACACACGCCCTTCTTGCCACAACACACAGCCATGCGCACGGCCGCAGTGACGCTCATGGCAGTCATGCTGTCGCACACACTGCTCTTCAGCACCGACTGCCAGCGCAACTACCGATGGGCCGACAGGCTCAGAAGCCCTCTCAAGCGCAACGCCGCATGGCACACCTGGCAGTCGGTGCTGCTCTACGGAGAGTCGCGCGGCGAGTTTGACCGTTGCGCCGCCACCCTCGCGCGCTACAACGAGCGGCCGCAATGCAACGACGGCGATAACACCGACATGGTCATCATCATAGGCGAGTCGTTCAACCGCCACATGTCAAGCCTCTACGGCTACCCCCTTGACACCAACCCGAGGCTTGCGGCACGGGCGGCGCGCGCCACACGCCAGGGCGAGGGCGGTCTGTGGCTGTTCAACAACGTGTCGGCATCGGACAACGGCACCACGCAAAATTTCAAATACTTCCTCTCCATGGCGTCGGTCAACGACACAGTGGCATGGTGTGACAAGCCGCTCCTGCCTGCCGTCATGAAGAGCTGCGGATATAACATCATCTATTACAGCAACCAATTTGTGCGCGAGGAGACGCTCGGACGCTGGGACGCGTCAATGGGTTTCATCAACCTGCCTGCCATAGAACGCCACATCATAGACCACCGCAACAACCGCAAGTATCGCTATGACATGGACCTCGTGAGAGACTATGCCGCCCGACGCCGCTCCCTCGAGACACAAGGGCGCAACCTCTGCCTGTTCTCGCTCTACGGACAACACCACAACGCACAGGAACGATACCCCGAGAGCATGGCTGCCTATGGCACAAGCGACATCAAGGACGGACAAGGCGACACCATGGACGGCCTGAGCGAGGCACAGAGGCAAGACATAGCCCACTATCTCAACGCCACGCTCTATAACGACCTCGTGACAGACAGCATCATCAGCATGTTTGACAGCCGCAGCACGATAATAATATACTTTGCCGACCACGGCGAGGAGATACACAACTGGCGCGACCGCTACGGACGCTCTGACCTGAGCCACGACAGCCGCAAAGCCATGCCCCAACAGCTTGACGTGCCGTTCATGATATACCTCACCGCCGAATATCGCCGCCTGCACCCCGACACTGAGGAGAGGATTGCGTCAGCCACGGGGCGCAGGTTCATGACCGACGACCTGCCACACGTGGTGTGCGACCTGCTCGGCATAAGGACAGTGTATTATAACCCGCGGCTCAGCCTCATCAATGCCGCCTATGACGAGCCTAAGAGGCTAAGGCTGCAAAACGGAATGACCTACTGACACCGGCACGGCACGCTCACACAATCTCCAGACCGAGCTGCTTGATAAACTCCCTCGCCTCGCTCTTCTGCATGACGCGGTCAAAGACCTCTTTCTTGGTGAGCTTTCTGCCCATCTCCTCCACCTCGGCAAGGCGAAAGGTCACGGTCAGCTGTCCGTTGTGCAGCCCCCGTGCCAGCGTGGAGCGTATGCGGCCACGTATGCCGTTGACTTGGTCGAGCAGCATCTGGTTGTCCACGCTCACCTCTATGGCAGGAAAATCGGCAATCTTCGGCGACATGTTTTTCATGCGTGCCGCAAGAGCGCGCATCTGCGTTGGCATACGGTTGCACATGGAGTGCCATTGAAACAGAAGGTCATCAACAGTAAAGTCAGAGTTTTCTTCCTTGTTGGTCACCTCCTCCTCCACGCGGCTCTCCTTGCGCTCGCCGTTCATGAGCTTGTCAAATGTCACACCCAGACTGCCCAGCTTGAGCATGGGTCTCGCCGTCACGCCGCCTGTAGGGGCAGCATCGGGCGTGACGCGAGCCACCTCTGTCCGCACGGAGGTCTCCGTGCGAGCCGCCCGTGAGGCCGTGCTTTCAGCGGAGACAGCCGCGCCCCCGACACCCACCGCCACAGTGGCGGCATCAGGGGCAGAGTCCGGCGCAGCCACCTGCGGAGCCACGTTGTCCCGGACATTATTAATGAGTCTGAACAGGATTTTCAATCTCTTGGGCTTGCGCCCCGCGCCGTCGGCAGAAGCCGTGTCGGGCTGCGTCAACTGCGCCACCTGTATGAGCGTCAGCTCCACAAGCAGCCTTTTGTTTGAACTCTGCCTGTAGCTGAGGTCACATTTGTTGAGCAGAGACAGCGTGTTGTAGAGGAAAGACGCGTTGCAGCGTCTCGCCTGCTCCACATACCTCTCCCTCTGCCGCTGTCCGGTCTCAAGAAGCCTCACCGTCTGCTCGTCCTTTGCCATCATCACGTTGCGCACGTGCGCCGCAAGCCCCCCGATGATGTTGTCGCCGCTAAACCCGCGCGCCGTCACCGAGTCGACAAGCAGCATCAGCTCCGCCACCTTGTTGGCAAGGGCCATGTCAACGATGCTGAAATAAGTGTCAGTGTCAAGCACGTTAAGGTCTTCGGCCACTTTGGCATAGGTGATGTTGCCGTTGCAGTAGCCTGCCGCCTGGTCAAAGAGCGAGAGAGCGTCACGCATACCTCCGTCAGCCTTTTCCGCCAAGAGTGCGAGAGCCTCCTCCTCGCAGGCTATGCCCTCTCTCTGCGCCACGTCGCGCAGGTGTCCCACGATGCCGTCCACCGTCATGCGCTCAAAGTCATACACCTGACAACGGGAGAGGATGGTGGGCAATATCTTGTGCTTCTCGGTGGTGGCGAGTATGAATATCACGTGGGCTGGCGGCTCCTCCAGGGTCTTGAGAAAGGCGTTGAAGGCCGCCAATGAGAGCATATGCACCTCGTCGATGATAAACACCTTGTACTTGCCCACCTGCGGCGGTATGCGTGTCTGCTCCATGAGCGACTTGATATGCTCCACCGAGTTGTTGCTGGCGGCATCCAGCTCAAACACGTTGTATGAACGCTGCTCCTCAAACGCCTTGCAGCTCTCGCATTGTCCGCACGCCTCGCCGTCAGGAGTGAGACTCATGCAGTTGATGACCTTTGCGAAGATGCGCGCACAAGTGGTCTTGCCCACCCCACGCGGACCGCAGAAGAGGTAGGCATGGGCGAGCTTGCCGCTCCTCACCGCATTCTTGAGCGTAGTGGTGAGCGTGGGCTGTCCCACGACCGCCGCAAAGGAGGCAGGGCGGTATTTGCGTGCCGAAACGATATAGTCTTCCATGCTGTCTTTAATAGGTTTGTTGTGAGAAAGGCCCGTCACATGTGTCACGGGGCCATGTCTTTAAAATGCAAAATTACATTTTTCTGCCCACATAACGCCACTTGCGCCCTCTCATTTTAGCCGTTTTTCATAAAAAAAGACGCACGCCACGACACTCCATATAGACGACCCTGCACCGCCACCGCACACCCTAACCATGCACAAGAGGCACGCGGCGGTCATGAATGTGGACGCACGGCGGCGAAAAAAAATTGCTTTCGGAATGACAAAGTGACACTTTTCACTCACGAAAGAGCCGTTTTTCACTCACAAAAGAGCCACTTTTGCCTGCGAAAAGTGCCGCTTTTGCATTGCGCCAGAAACACTCGCCACACGAGAGGCGCGTCACGCCTCTCTCGGCAAGCCGCCATGCGACCCTCATCCACGACACACACAAACGTTTAATAATCAAAAAAAAGGCGGTCATGATGGAGAAATGTGAAATAAAAATAGTAAGTTTGCATCCTAAAATCAACTTTAAGATGACACGCATCAGACTGTTTCTTGACCAGCTCATCCACTACAAATATCACATCACCGTGTGTCTGGGACTGACGCTCGTGGGCTTTGCCGACGAGTATAGCTTCATGAACCGCCTCAAGCTCGACATGCAGATAAGCGAGATGGAAGAGGAGATAGAGCGTTACAGCGCACAGAACGAAAAGGACATCAAGGTGCTGCAAGAGCTGCGTCACAACCCCGCCGCATACGAGAAGATTGCGAGGGAGAGATATTTCATGAAAACCGAGGACGAAGACATCTTCGTGCTCAGCGACGACAAAAAGACAACGACAAAGGATGAGACAGATGAATAGACTACACAGCGCGCTCTTCTTCACCGGAGGAGTGCTGATGGTGGCTGGCGCAGGATGCTATGCCATGCTCGCCATGCAGGACGTGGCATGTTGGGTGTATCTCGCAGGCGCATTGCTGTTTGCCACCATGCAGGCAAGCGAGACCTATGACGGCAGAAACGACACCATAAAGCGACTGAAGAAAATCATGAACCTCGCCGACATCCTCTTTGTGTTTGCAGGCCTGCTCATGGTAGAAAACACTTACCGACTGCTGCTCGACTCTCTCAGCTATGCCACCTACATCGACATGGTCTACAACAAATGGGTGTTGCTGATGCTTGTGGCCGCCATGCTCGAGACATACACCGTGCACAGAATATCTGTCGAGCTGGCAAAGGAAGAAGCGGCAGAAAAAACTCACGAGGACACGCCGCCGACCGCTGACTGCTGACACAGAGAAAGGACCGTGATATAAAAAAATGCTAAATAAGAATAATCATCTTTTAAATGGGGCTTAAAAACACACCGTTATGCAATATAGTCACTACCTTTGCGTAGGGCTTGCCTATCGCCATGTACACCGCCGTGACAGCCAATAAGGCATGACAAAGGAAGCGGATTATTCGGTAAACAGCAAAAAGACAGAAAACCATGCACAAAATAGTAACAGTATTGCTATCAATTCTTGCACTTGCATCGTGCGCCAACCAATATACCATAGAAGGAACGTCCAACGTATCAACGCTCGACGGACGTATGCTCTATCTGAAAGTGCTAAAAAACAACGAGTTCAAAACCATCGACTCGTGTGACGTGCTGCACGGACAGTTCAGGTTTAACGGCATCTTTGACACCATTTGCATCGCAAGCATATTCATGGACGAGGAGAGCGTGCTGCCGCTCGTGCTGGAGAAAGGAAATATAAACATCAAGATTGACGACACGCAACAGACTGTCAGCGGCACGCCCATGAACGACGAGCTGTTTGCCTTTTTCAACAAATACAGCCAACTCAAAAATCAGGAGGCAGAGCTTATACACACCCATGACAGAGCCATCATGGACGGCGGAGACATGGAGACCGTGACAAAGGAGCTTGCAGCCGAGGCACAGCGCATAGCCGTGGAGGAGGACAGGCTCGTGACATCGTTTGTGACCGACAATTTTGACAACATACTGGGCCCGGGCGTGTTCCTGATGGTGACCATCGACTATATACACCCACAGCTGACTCCTTGGATAGAGGACATCATGAGCAAGGCTACGGACAAATTCAAGAACGACCCATACGTCAAGGACTACTATCAAAAGGCTCAGGAAAACCAGGAGATAATGAACGGTCTCAGGGAAAACGGACAGGCTGTCACACCGCCGGCCGCACCTAATGGCAACGTGGCTGCCCCGCAAGGCGAAGAAGACGGCGACGCAGGCAATACCGACGCTGACAGAAAAGAATAAACGCACACACCATAACACCATATCTCACCACAATGAAAACCCTGCTGTATAATGGCAATATAATAAACGAAAACACCACAAGGGTGGGTTCGATCATAGTGGAAGATGACTGCGTGGCAGACATCGTGTATGGCGACACAACACCCCGTGGCGACTATGACAATATCATAGACGTTACGGGGCGTTTCGTACTGCCCGGTGTCATAGACTCACACGTTCACTTCCGCGACCCGGGACTGACACGCAAAGCCGACTTTCACAGCGAGACAAGAGCCGCGGCGGCTGGCGGCGTGACATCATGCCTCGACATGCCCAACACCGTGCCGCAAACGACCACCATGGAGGCATGGGAGGAGAAACGCATACTGGCACAGGAGAAGTCAATAGTGAACTTTGGCATATTCTTTGGTGCTACTAATGATAACGTGGACACTCTCACGGCTCTCGACACTCACAGAGTGCCGGGCATAAAACTGTTTATGGGCTCAAGCACAGGCAACATGCTCGTGGACAGAAGGGAGGCTCTCTCAAGACTCTTTGCCAACGCAAGGCTGCCTATAATGGCTCATTGCGAAGACACCGACACCATCAACCGCAACATGAAAGAGGCAAAGGCCAAATGGGGAGACGACCCTGCGGTGGAGCTGCATCCGCTCATAAGGTCGGAGGAGGCGTGCCTCAAGTCGACAAGCCTCGCCGTGAGACTCGCACAAGAGACGGGCGCAAGGCTGCATGTAGCACATCTCACCACGGCACGAGAGCTTGAGCTGCTGGGCAATGACCCTAACATAACGGCAGAAGCCACCGTGGCTCACCTCATGTTCTGCGACGACGACTATGCCACGCTCGGCACACGCATCAAATGCAACCCTGCCGTCAAGACACGCGGCGACCGCGATGCGCTGAGACGGGCCTTGAACGACGGCAGGATATACACCATAGGCACCGACCACGCCCCGCACCTGCCTGAAGACAAGGCTGGGGGATGCGCCAAGGCGGCATCGGGCATGCCCATGGTGCAGTTCTCGCTCGTGTGCTTGCTCGAGCTGACAGACAAAGGGGTGCTGTCAAAGGAGAGAATGGTGGAACTGATGTGCCACAACCCGGCAAGACTGTTTGACATCACGCGCAGGGGATTCATAAGAAAGGGCTACAAGGCCGACATAGCCATCGTGGCAAATGACAAGCCGTGGACAGTGACCACAGACTGCATAGAGAGCAAGTGCGGATGGAGCCCGCTGGAGGGACACGTGTTTGACTGGAGGGTGGTGATGACCATGTGCAACGGCAAGATTGTCATGAAAGACGGACTAATCGACGACTCGTGCCGAGGCGAAGCTCTTACTTTCAGAGGCTGACGGGGACACCGGTTGGCACATAGCTACAAGACATAATGACAGTAATGCACGTCATGACCTCAAAAGACTTTATATCAAGCGCAAACACCGCCACACGCAAGGACTATGGCATAGCGCAGCTCGTGCCTTACATCAACTGGACGTATTTCTACCACGCCTGGGGACTGTCGGGCAAACCGCTGGAGGCAAGGCAAAGCCTGAGAGCGGAGGCTGAAAGGATGCTCGCGTCGCTCGACGGCAGATATATGACTCACGCCGTGTGGCGCGTGGCGGAGGCCAATGCCGACGGCGACGACATTGTCATTGCAAAAAAACACCGCATGCCCATGCTGCGCCAACAGCACGCCGACGACGGCACGCCCAACCTGTGCCTTGCCGACTTCATAAGACCATTAAGACCGGGAGGAGAGGCCGACCGCATAGGCGTGTTTGCCACAACCGTCGAA
>CAMGFM010000014.1 GCA_946055365.1 uncultured Prevotella sp.
CGGCACAGCACCCGTCGACTCGGGAGAGATCTGTATGAAGCCGCGTGTAACGGTCTCCTCGCCGTTGGCAGCCACCACGCGCACGTCATAGAGACCCACCTTGTCGATGGCTGTGGTCACGCTTGTGGCGTTGGTTGCGCTTGCCACGGTGTTGCCAGTCACGGGATCGATAATCTCCCAAGACTGTGCAGCGTCGGCAAGCACGTCCTCATAGTAGACCTTGAATGTCTCGCCCGGCTTGATTACCGCACGGTCTATCACGATATTGGTGCTTTGTGCGTCATAAGCCACCTCGCTATAGTCGGTCCATGTTATCTCAGAACCCTGCACGCCGTCTGGAGACACGGCACGCACGCCGAAGCGGCACTCACGGTCGCCAATCTTCATCGGCGCGCCCACTACATAGGCAGCCCAAGAGGTTGTTGAGGTGAGCAGCTGCGGCTCCTCGCCCTTCTGCTGGAAGTAGATGTCAAAATACCATGTGCCTACCTCGTCGTTGTAGGTCTTCTCGCCGTTGCTCTCAGCCTTGCTTTCGTAGCGAATCTTGAAGTCGGCAGATGTGGCGCGGCCGCGCAGCACTTCCACTTCCTTGATTGTGGGAGCGACAGTGGCAAATGTCTGTGACGGATTGCGCAGTGCTATCTCGCCCACATACATCTTATAGTCAGCTGGAGTGTTCTCGAAGCAGAGACCAATCATTGCCACCTCGTCGCCAGAGGCGAGTCCGAGGTTCTCCATTGTCGTGGTGAATGTGGTCCACTCGCCCTGTGTGGCGGCGGGGAGAGCCACTTCCTTATACTTCTTCACGTCGTTCTTGAGAGCCACAAACAGCTTGGCCTTCGGGTCGGTGCCTGCGGGCAGCTTGTAGGTCACTGACAGCTCATAGCTCGGCTCCGTAGCGAGGAGCGTCTTAAAGAGTTTCACGCGTGAGAAGTCAGTTGCTCCGCTCAGCATGAGGCTTGAGCCTCCGCTGTAGGCATCGTCCCAAGACAGCTCGGCGTTGATGAGACCCGGGAGTGACTGCGCTGTCACCTCGTCGTTGGCATCGGTTATCCAGAAACGCCATGTGGGCAGGAAGTCCTGCATGTTGATGTTGTGCCACTTGCTGTCAAATGCCACCTTACCCTCCTTGTAGAACTTGAGACCGTTGCCGAGGCCAAACCTTGACACGAATGGCACCTGGCTGATGGTTGACTTGGCGGTGAGGAATGTGGCGAGACCGTGGAAACGCTTGAGGTCGGCGTTGCCGAGAGAGCAGTCTGTAGCGATAGAGGGCAGGAGTCCCGGGTTGCGGTTGCCACCAGAGAATGTGTACTCGAGCTTCTGCTGATAGGCTTTCTGTATTGCGATGTCAGAAGTGCCGTCGTCGGTCGCGCTCTGGTGCAGGAGGCTCTGTGAGTGTGCGCCCCAGAAACCTATGGATATGTCGTTGTCGAGAAGCGCGCTCCAGTTGCTGTTCTTAAAGGCGCGTCCCTGGATGTCAAATCCTGCATAGAGGTCAAACGGATCGCGGTTCATGTCCTGAGCCTTTGTGACAGACTTGCTGAGCGTGCTGGCATACCAGTTATAGTTAAAGAACAGCTGGTCAACCGAGATGTTGTCGCCTGTGCCGAAGATGCCCGCATTGTGGTTGCCAAGACCTTGGTCAAAAAGGATGTAGCCGTATGCGTTTGTGCCGTCATACCACTGCACCTCAAACTTCCAGCCAATAGAGGCTGCCTTCTTGTGTACATCGGCAAAGAAAGCCATTATCTGAGAGATGTAATTACCGTTTGAGCTGAACTCTGAATTGACACCCAGGCCATTGATACCATAGTATTTCATGAACTGCGCGAGCTTGAGCGAGTTCTTGAAAGTGCCGTCACCGTTCTTCTCGATGAGCTTGTTGAAGGTGATGGAGTAGCTGTTGCCTGCGTTGGCATTGATGTTTGCAGCATATGGTATGGACATCACGCAGCCCACGGTCACGCCGTTCTTGGCAGCCACGTCGCTGAGTCCGGCAGCCACGCGCACCCACGGTGCAGTCCAGTTGCCATGGCAGGTGATGTACTGCCACATGGAGAAGTTGTCGCCCTCAAAGCAGTAGCGCGGCAGAGCCTTCCAAGTGGAGGTTGGGTCGTCGAGCGGTGTCCACATGAGCATCTTGCGTCCTGCGGGAACGTTGGCATGAACCTGATAGTCGCCGTCGGTGATGCGCTGCAAGGGGCGCACGCGTGAGATGTAGAACTGGTCGTCCATGTCTGACACTGAGCCGGGCAGAGAGCCGGGTGTCCAATTCTCAAACAATGTAGCAAAGTTGTCCCACTGGGCATCCTGAATGTCAAGCGGATGCTCGGGAGTTCTCTGTGCCGATGCCGAAATGCAAGCGAGCAAGGCAGCGGCAAGAATAGTAGATCTTTGTTTCATTCGTAAAAAAGTTTGCTTATTGGTTTTTATTAGAAAAAATCGTTTCATGACGGCAGCACATGTCACGCATGGCTGCATTGTTTAAGGCAAAGGGGCGCACGTAGGGGCGCAATGAAAGCCGGACTCGCCCGGCTTCAAACCGCCTGCACACGGCACACCTTCATTTATGTGGTGATTATATATATGTATCTTATGTAGCGTCGTTTACGTCCGATGGCATGTCCATCGTCACGGGTTAGCACTGCAAAATTATGTCAAAAGATTTACATTCATAAATATTGTCACCACTTTTTAGTTTTTTTATACATGTCGGCATAATTAACGGGGCTTATCACACACATTCTGTCCTTTTGTTACCGCCCATTGACACATGCCCCACACCATGCACGGAGACGACATTGCGGCGGCGTGCAGTTGCGCAGCCCCGACTTTGGGACTGTGTCACGGCACTGTCAAGACCATAAAACCATACGGGAGACATCGCAAGGCGTTTTCCGCCAATTTGCAAAGCGGCACTTTGCGACGACAAAACGCCTCTTTGCTGATGCCATAATGGCACTTCATGACCGCAAAAGTGCCACTTTACGGATGCAGGCACAAGGCTTCTTGCAAGACTGTCGGCATGACCGAAACAAAAACAAGCGAGCTTGTTTTGTATTTTGCCCAAATTGCACTACCTTTGTATCACTCCAGAAAACACGCACATCATCATATCAATAATAACAATCAATTTAAAAGACAACCTATGACCAAAAAATCAGTACTGCTCACCGCAATCATCGGCGCGCTGACAAGCCTGTCAGCCCACGGTCAGAACCTTCTGCCCAAGCCACAGTCGTATGTGGCAGGCAAGGGAGTGTTTGACACCTCCGCCACATCGTTCAAGATAGTCAACGAGGTTGGCACGACAGCCGACAACATCTACTCTCGCGAATGGCTGCAACGCCACGACAAGAACGCCACGCAGGTGGTGCGCTACGCACGTCTCAACAATGCCAGCTCGCCAGAGGCCTACAGGCTGCACGTGACAAAGGACTCGGTGGTGATATATGGCACCACGCCCGACTCGTTTCGCTTTGCATGGCAAACCATACGCCAGCTCACCACGAAGAAAGGCATACTCTGCTGCGATGTCGACGACGCTCCTGCCTACAAGTGGCGCTCGCTCATGCTCGACGTGTCACGCCACTTCTTCCCCATCTCATTCCTCAAGAAGCAGGTGGACATCATGGCGCAGTATAAGTTCAACAGATTTCACATACACCTCACCGACGCCGCGGGCTGGCGCATAGAGATAAAACGCTATCCGCGCCTCACCAACTTTGCGGCGTGGCGTCCCGAGGCCTCGTGGAAGGAATGGGGTGCCAACGGCGCACGCTACGTCGAGGAAGGCACGCCCGGGGCTTACGGCGGCTACTACACTCAGGACGAGCTGCGCGACCTCGTGAGATATGCCGCCGACAGGGGCATCACCATAGTGCCTGAGATAGAGATACCCGGCCACTCTGAGGAGGTGATGACCGCCTATCCCGAGCTGTCATGCACGCACGAGCCTTACAAGCAGTCGGACTTCTGCCCGGGCAACATCGCCACCTATGATTTCATGGAAAACGTGCTTAAGGAGGTGATGGACATCTTCCCCTCAGAATACATACATGTGGGCGGCGATGAGGCTGCCAAGAAGTCGTGGCCCGACTGTCCGCTCTGCCAGAAGAAGATGAAAGAGCTGGGCATTGACAACGTAGACGGCCTGCAGGCCAACCTCATAGCCCATTTCGGCAAGTTCCTCAGCGAACACGGCAGACAACTCGTGGGCTGGGACGAGGTTATAGCGGGCAATCTCTCAAGCAACACCACCGTGATGGTGTGGCGCGGCGTGGAATATGCCAGCGAGGCCATCAAGCACGGCTATAACGTGGTGCTGTCGCCCGGCGGCTACTGCTATCTCGACGGCTATCAGGACGCGCCGCAGACACAGCCCGAGGCCATAGGAGGCTATCTCACGACCGAAAAGGTGTATAGCTATGTGCCGGGCGAGGACCTTTCTGACGACATGAAGGCAAAGATAACGGGCGTGCAGGGCAATCTGTGGTGTGAATACGTGCCTACGGAGGAACATGCCGAGTATATGCTCTACCCGCGTGCGCTCGCCATCGCCGAAATAGGCTGGAACGGCACCAAGACAAAGGACTATCCCGACTTCCGCAGGCGCGCCATTGCCGAGATAGAGGTGTTGAGGGGCAAGGGTGTGCATCCGTTTGACCTCAAGAACGAGGTGGGCGAGCGCAAGCTGTCTCTCGCTCCCATGAAGCACAAGGCGGTGGGCTGCAAGGTCACATATAACAGTCCCATGAACAACGCCTACAAGGCACAGGGCGAGACCACGCTCACCGACGGCCGCTTTGGCGGATGGGCGTTTGGCGACAAGCGTTGGCAGGGCTTCATAGGCAAGGGCAACTGCCTTGACGTGACCGTAGACCTCGGCAAGAGACAGAAAGTGTCGTCGGTGGCAACGGAGTTTATGCAGAGCTGCGGCCCTGAAATCTATTTTCCGGGCGAATATACGGTGTCTGTAAGCGACGACGGCAACAACTTTACCGAGGTGTTCAGCCAGAAATATGAGGCGGTGAAGACCGACCAGCCCGAGTATAAGTTCCTCACATGGAAAGGCTCAAAGCAGGCACGCTACATCAGAGTGCAGGCAAAGGCAAGCATAGGATGGGTGTTTGCTGACGAGATAGTGGTGAAGTAAGCCTACACGGCTATTTCACCTGACACGAAAAGTGCCGCTTTACGCTGCAAAAAAAATTATTTTGCGTGGCGTAAAGCGGCACTCTCGCTTTGACAAAAGCAGATTTTCGGGGAAACCTAATGTGGGTGTCGTGCCGCGGACGGCACGTTGGAAGACCATGCAAGACTGTATGGGGCAAGGCAAGGGCGCGCCATCCGAAGACCAAAAGACGACATGTGTGTACTCTCGCACATGCCCTGACATACACTTCTCTCAACCTTTTAATAATCGTTCATGCTCTTCTATCTCCTCAGGCGTAAACCTCATCTTCAGCAATTTGGCTGGCACGCCTGCTATGACCGAATAGGGAGGGAAAGACTTAGTGACCACCGCACCTGCCGCCACCACGGAGCCTCTGCCTATGGTCACTCCCTTGAGTATGGTGACGTTGGCTCCTATCCACACGTCGTCTTCTATGACCACGGGCTTGTCATACTCGTTTTTGCCATTCACCCACTTGTCGCTTACAGTCACATCAGCCATGTATCTGCCAACAATATCCGTGCGATGGTCGCCCGTGACTATCGTGGGATGAGGTCCGAACATGACCTTACGACCTATCGTGAGGGGTGCTTCAGTGCAGTATATGACGCTCCCTTTGGGTATTGTCGTGTAATCACCGACAGAGAGGTTTGCCATACCCTTAATGTTAGAAGACCTTGGAAACAGATACACTCCTCGTCCGCAATGTTTCAATTGACGCCTCCATACATGCGCCCACATCTCATCCCATAGATATGACGGAACGAGCAACATTTTTCTGAAAAAACCATATACCTTCATTTTTTTGCCTGCTATTAACGTGAGTTAGATGAATTGTGTGTTTGAGTATCAAGCAACCAGCGAGAAGTGCCGTGACATTGTCGTGTGCATACACAAAAACTGGCAAACGACAATCGCCGTGATTGGCGAAGACAAAGTCCTGCACTTCGTTCAAGGAAACTCCAGAGTTTTTTGTGTGACGGACGATCTTAGGCAGTTGCTTGACACCACACGCGGAGCGACATGCGCCGAGAACAGATAACTAACGGCCTTAACGAGCGTGTCAAACAAGCTGTCTGTCCTGCAAAAGACAGCATCTTGAGGCACGACGGACGCAAAAGAATAGCGGGCGGCAACACACATCGGATGTGTTGTCGCCCGCATATCGTCTACGCAAAAGCGCGTGTGGCGGTGTCTTATCAGAACATCTTTTCGGGATAGATGCCGTCGTCGGCGAGCTTCTGGAACTTTGCCACTACATCGGGACGGTCTTCGGGATAGGTCACGCCAAACCACTTTGACGTGGTGTCAAGCACCTCGCATGTGGCTGTGCCGTCGTGGATGAGCCTGTCGACCATGAGCGGAATGAAGAACTCGCTCTTGAGGTTCTGCATGTTCTTCGGGTCGCTGAGAAACTCCTTGAAAAACTCCTCGCTATGCTTGAAATAGTCGGGTGTGAAGCCCCAGAAGTTCATCGACACGGGCGTGGTGTCTGGCACAGCCACCCACTCGTCGTTGTCGTCGAGGTATTTCACCACGCCGTCAAAACGCTGTATCTTGGTGCGCTCCACCACAGAGGTGAGGAGGTTGCGCTCGTCTTTCTCGCAGATGCCACGGCTCACGGTGCCACTGTCGGAGAGAGTGTTGCCCACACGGAAGCCCACCATGGCATACTTGCCCGTGGAGCCTTCTGGCAGGTCGCTCAGCCACTTGCCCATCACACGGAAGGCATCGCGATCGTAGAAGTCGTCGCAGTTGAGGACGGCAAACGGTTCCTTGATGACACCGGCACCCATCATCACGGCGTGGTTTGTACCCCACGGCTTGGTGCGTCCCTCGGGGCAGGTGAAGCCCTCGGGCAGAGCGTCAATGCTCTGGAACACGAGTTCGCACGGTATGTGTCCCTCATATTTGGAGAGGACGATGCGGCGGAAGTCTTCCTCAAAGTCCTTGCGTATCACAAAGACGAGCTTGCCAAATCCCGCATTGATGGCATCGTAGATGCTGTAGTCCATGATGGTCTCGCCGTGAGGGCCGAGGTTGTCGAGCTGCTTCAGACCGCCGTAACGGCTGCCCATGCCGGCAGCAAGGAGGAAAAGTGTAGGTTTCATAGTCTTCCTGTTATTATGTTTTTTTTAAAAGGTGTATGTCGTTGCATCCGTCAAGGTGCATGTCATCATGTCTTTTATATATGTGTCGATACAATCTGTGCGTGACACATAAGCAGACGTGCGCCCTTTACTGCCGCCAACGGTGCGGCAATACCTCCTCGGCATCGCCATGCGACTGGTGTCGACGACCGTGGAAAGTATATGTCACCACAAAAGTAACAAATTAGCGTGATATACAAAAACGTATGACATAAAAAATGTGCAACGCACGATGTTTTGGAGACAGCAACCGCCCACATGCGGCATGGTGCTGTCTGTTGCATCATACGTTGCACATCTTGTTTTGCCAACGTCACACGGCATCTGCCCATGCTCCTCTTGCAAGTGTCAGCCACGTCACATGGCACATTACGCCCGTGCCGCATGCATTGTCTTACATGAGACATCACGCTCACAAAAAGGCGGACGCGGCGTGACATGCCCGTCAGAACGGATAGCCGATGGCAAAATGCAGGCTGTGGCTGTCCTTGAAGGTGGGCATGTTGTAGAAGCCGCTGCGGTAGGGCAGGTGCAAGCCCACACCCCAGTCAAGGCGCAGCACAAAGAAGTCGAGGTCATAGCGCAGTCCTATGCCCGTGCCGAGAGCCATTTCCTTGAGCAGGTTCTTGACTTGCAGCTTGCCGCCTGCACGATAGCCGTCGTCGCGCAAGGCCCACACGTTGCCGGCATCGAGGAACAGCGCACCGTAAAGGCTGCCGAAGAGATTGGGGCGGTATTCGATGTTGAACTGGAGCTTTATGTCGCCCGTCTGGTCCATATATGACAGCCCTGACTTGTCGGTGTGGTAGGTGCCGGGGCCGATGCTCCTGACGTTGAACGCCCTGATGCTGTTGGCTCCGCCCACATAGAACTGCTCACTGTAAGGCGAGCTTTGCGTATTGCCATACGACCACACTATGCCGCCGCCTGCGTGTGCCACTAGGGTGTTCTTGCCCGAGAGAGTCCACGTCTTGCGTATGTCGGTCTCTATCTTGAAGAACTGGGCATAGGGATTCTTAAAGAGTTTCTTGCCCTTTTCGCCCCACTTCCTGCCAAAGGCGAGATAGCCAAGTGAGAGGATGTTGGAGGCCTCGCTCACGGAGACCGTCCAGTAGAGGGGGTCGGGACTGCCAGGGGCAGACTGCCGCGTGAGGGTATAGCGCATCTTAGGCACAAACTGGTCTGCCATGGACACCATGAGGTATGGACTCTTCTCCAATACCTCCAAGAAGGCATCGGTGCGGCTCTTCATGTATTCATACTGCAAGATGAGCGGCGAGAACTGGTGCATGACCGTGGCACTGGGCTGTAGGGTGTAGGTGAGTTCGCCCGACACGATGTTGCGCTTGAAGAATCCCGAGCGGTTGAGCGTGCTTCTCGAGGCCTTGAGCAGGGTGTTGGGCGTGGCATAGAAACGCTTTCTGATGACCGTGCCGCCCACTGTCTTGCGTCTTGTCTTGTTGGGCAGGAAGAGCAGGCGCGGCATCTCCAATGACACGTCTATGCCATACTCGTAGGAGTTGATTTCGTTGTTCGTGCCGTCGGCCTTGTGTCCCGTCTGCCACTCATAAGAACCCTTGAGGTCAATAGACAGTTTCTCGCCGCCGCGGAAGGCGTTGCGCTTGGTGAGACCCATGACAAGCTCAGGGCCTACTCGCCCCGTGGTCTTGCCCACCATGTTGGTCTCAATGTAGAAGTCGTAGGGCTTGTCAAACACACAGTTGAGCGTCATGTCGAGCGTGTCGCAGGCAGCGGTGGTGTCACGCGGCTGAAAGGTGAGGTCTACACGCGAGAAGAGTCCCTTAGAGGTGAGCGTGTTGAGGGTGTGCTGATAGTTTTCATAACTATAAAGCTGTCGGGGGCGCAACTTCATGTCGCGGGTGATGGCACTGCGGCGTATGGGCTGCCGCCTGCCCGAATAGATGACGGTGTAGTTGCGGCGCACGACGGTGTCGGTGAGCTGCTGCATGGCCGTGCGTCGCAACTCAAGGTTGATGCGGCCTATATACCACTGCTTTGACACCTGCACAGGCAGGCTGTCTGCCATCTGCAAGCGCACCTGAGCCATGCCGGCCTTGGCAATGGTGTCGGCAAGATAGGTGGCATAGGCAGGCTGATAGTAGATGAAGCCGTTGTTGCGCAGCACATTGGCCACACGCGTGCGCTCTGCCTCGAGCGTGGACACGTCAAACGGCACGCCACTGCGCACGATGGCCTCGTCGCGCGTGGAGTCGATAAGCGCGAGTGCCTTCGGGGGAAAATTGGCGTAGACGAGCGTGTCTATAATGTGCAGCTCGCCAAGGTTGACGGTGTAGCCTATCTTTGACTTCTTGGGATTGGACTGCGGGAGCGTGTCATAATTGACATAGGCACTAAAGTAGCCGCGCGAGCGCAGCAGTTCTGTCGCCACCTGAGAGCGCAGCCCGGGGTTGACACCGCTCATAAGCACGGGTGCCTTGCCGAATGTCTTGGTAATCCAACGTGACACTGGCGACTGCGACTTGTGAAAGGCATTGTATATCCAGAGGCGGTAGGGAAACGGGGTCTTGTAATATGGGCTGCCGAAAATGGCGCCGTTGGGCTCCGCAGCCAACGCCATCTCCACCTCTTCCTGCACCGCGGTGAAATGGTCGCAGGGCTTATAGTCTACATATTTGGTGCCGCGCATACCCGTATAGAGCTGGTCGCCGTCGGGAACGGCACTCGTGGAGGAGCAGCCGACAAGCATGACGAGTGCCGCCGCCACACATATTATATATATATAATGTATATGGCGGCACACACTCGCCGTCCTGCGGCATGTATTGTGGTGTTGTGGTGTCATGATTGTCATGTCTATTTGTTGTCTACTGCAATGCTGTCCTTCTGTGTCTTGCTCTCTGGCACGGCTTTTGCACCGTTTGCCATGGGAATAGTGTTCTTGTCTGCCTTGAAGCGGAAGATGTCCTTGAAGTGTTGCAGCTTGCGCCGCCACATGAAGCCACCGCCATACTGTCCCACATAGCCCTCGAGCCAGTCATAGGAGTCGCGGGTGTAGAAAAGTTTCATATACTGGTTGGAGACCGACGACAGACGATATTCAAAGACCACATTGTCAAAGAACGTGTCATCCTGTCCCTCCATCTCCGCGCCGCTTGACACCTTGCCTCCCACGACTATGCGGAGGCGGTTGTTCCACAGGCGTTTTGAAAACTTGAACGAGTAGTCAGTGTGTGCGTTGCCGCTGCCAAGCACGGTGTTGTCAACGCCAAACGAAAGGTCAAGCGTGCGCAGGGCACTGCCAGAGATGGCATTAATCTGTGAATTGAGAAACGCACTCAACGCGCTGTTCATATTAAACGAGCTGGTGTTGCCGTCGGCTATATACATGCCCGTGGTGAGCATGGTGACAGCTATCTTGCCTCTGTTTTCCATCGACATGGTCATAAGCTCGTTGTGGACAGCCTGATCGTCGGGCGCGTCAACCACAAACTGCAGGCCCATGTCCTGAAGAGTCTTTGTTATGACCACTCCACAGTCAAACGTCACGCTGCGGCCCTGCCCTCCGTCTGTGGAGACAGTGGCCTTGTTTTTCTCCAAAGCCGTGATGTTGAGCCTGGGGTTCATCGGGTCGCCCGTAAACTCTATATAGCTGCCGTCCTGGATGTGGAATGTCTTGAGCGGAATGACAGGCAGGGAATATTTCATCTCACCCTCGTCTATGGTATAGCGTCCCGTGAGCTGCAAGCCGTCCACTTCGGCATACTGCATACGCAGGCTGCCTCCGCCAGTAATGTCCACATAGTTTGAATGGTCGGCATTGAGGGCGCACGTGACGTGTGCCGCCTCGTCGATATTGACCGTCAGGTCCATGTTAAGTCCCGCTATCGGGGGCTTGGAGGTCTTCGTAGACTCGGGATTGCGGAAGTTGACAAATGTCACAAGCCCCTCGAGCCTGTTGTCAGAGGTCAGAGGCGAGTCGCGCAGTATGTATGTGAGTGCCGTGGAACCCAACACGTCGAGCCTGCCACGAAACCTCAGCGACTCCAAAAGCCCGTCTGCCATGCCATAGAAGTTGACATAGGCCTTGCCGTAGGCCTCGGAGCGTGCGTTCTCCTTGGAGTCGATGAGCAGATAGTTGTCGGCGCGCATCTTTATGTCCATATTCATGCGGTCAAGACGCGAGAAATCGACATAGCCATAGAGGTTGAGAGGACTGCCGTTTTTGGCATACATCTCAAAATTCTCCAGCCTCAGCCTGCTGTCAGTGACGGTCACGGGGTCGTCACACAGCCTCATCTCCACGCCATAAGGCTCAGAGCCTATGCTGGCAGCGTCAAATACTATCTCGCCATTGACCATAGGGCTGCCCACAGTGCCTCTCACGCAGAGCTTGCCGTCGGCCTTGCCCTTGAAATAGAGCAGCCTGTCTGGCACGAAACCGTCAAGCAGCAGGAGCGGAGTGCCGTCCAGCACAAGGTCAGCGTCGATGCTGTCGCTCTCTGTCTCATACTTGCCGTTGAGGGTACACACCTCACTGCCGTCTATCGACAGCGTGCCGTCCACACAGTGGTCGGTGCCTGCATCGCGGGGCATATAGACAAAGTCAGAAGAGACATCGCCTATGTGGCAACCCTCATATTTCATGTCGCTGACGCTCACCGACGAAGACACGGACAGCTCCTCGTCATCGGTCTTAAGCACGTGGAAGTCGCCGCTAAGCAAGCCCGACACGTTGGGAGCATAGGGTATGACCGACAAAACCTTGGCCAAATCAAAACGAGTGAGGCCAAGCGTGAGGTCAAGCGGCGAGTAAGTGCTGTCGGCAGAGTAGATGCTGACACCCATGCCGTCATCTGCGCGCAGCCTCATGTCGGCCGAGATGCGCCTGTCTGCGTCAAAGAATATGTAATTGCCCTTGCTCACCTTGAAAGTCTTGTATCCCAACACCGGGTCTATGCCTCCCAGCGACAGCCTCACGCCGTTCTGCTCCATGCTGGCCTTTAGACCCAAGGCCAAACCCAGCCTTTCACGGTCGTCATATACACGTGTGCCTACATAGAGTGCCTGCCTGTAGAAAGCGGCGCGAAACCTGGAGTTGAAGACAAACTGCGGATTGTAGCGGTTGTTAGCTATCTGTCCCTCTATACGTGTGGTGGCGGTGTCAGAAATGACATCCATGCGTATGGTGTCGAGCAGCACGCCCGACGCAAGGAGCGAGTCGACGCTCACCCTGCCGTTCATACCGTCTGTAGGAGACGTGCTTATGTCGACGAAAATGTCCTTGAACTCATATCCGAAATGCCTTATGGCACGGCTCAACACGTTGTCTCTGCCAGCGTCAAAGTAAAGTGACATCTGCGGAAGCCTGCTTCTGATGGCCATCTGGTCGATATATCTCTCCCTCGACTGCCTTATTATCTCCGCATTTACATTGTCAAATGACGAGAGAACGTCGTCGAGGCTGCCCTGTGCGTCAAGACGCAGGTCAAGATCGCCACATGACACCGACGCATGTATGGAGTCAGGTCTCGTGAATGTGTCAAGGAACATGCGCTCGAGCCTATATACCTTGGCAGAGTCCTTGAGAACGATGTTGGCAATAGCCCCCTTGGCGGTGTGGCTTTGCGCAAGGTCGCTTGCAAACTGCACGTCGGCGTTGAGCGACACGTTGAAAGGATTTTCTGATATGCCGAGTTTCTGGAAGTCAGCGTCCAATATGTCGCACACTATCCTTGCACCCAACCTTTTTTTGTCCATGAGTGTCCTCACGTCAATGATGCCGTTGACTATCGGACTACGGCTGTCAAGCACCGCCTGCCCCACTCCACGGCTTACGCTTGCGGTCAGTTTCATGCCGCCAAGGCCATATCCGCCATAGCTCATCTCATCCACGACGGCTCTTGCGTCGAGCATGGCACGCGGCGAAAGCACGTCAAAATCCCTGCCCTGCGCACTCAGACGTGCCGTAACGGGACTGTCAGGCACACCCTTGACGAAATGTGACAGGTTAAAGCCGTTCATGTCCATGCTTGCCTTGTATGTCGACGATGCCATGTTCACAGACGCATCGGCCCTGACCACGCCATGACCATGGGTGAGGGTCACTCCAGCATTGTAGCGAGGCCCATCGGCTGTGGCCCTTGCCACAATACCCATGCCCACGGGCAGACTTACCGTGCCTGCAACGCCGTCTGGCATCATTGGCGACACAAATCCTATGTCATAAATGTCGGCATCAAGACTAACGGCAGCCTTGAGACGGTTCACGTCAGTGACATTGGCAAGAGTGCCGTCGGCCTTTATCCTGAAAGCCGATGGCATGGCGGCCGTGAGGTGCCTTATGGTCATGTCGCCAGCGTTGCCCTCCACCTGCACATCAGCGGTGAGCGGAGCCATGGGCCACATATCCTTTGTGGCGCGCGGCAGTCCGCCTAACAAAAGCATGAGGTCTGACCTGCCAAGGCTCGCCTTGAGAGCGGCTGTCATGCGCCCCGAGGGTATGGAGTCAAACGCCGTGTGGGGCATGTAGAAGCTCGCCTCAATGTCAGAGGCCGCAGTGTATAGCAAGAGACGGCTTATGGATATGCCCACAGTGTCCATTCTCAACGGAAAGGACAGCGATTTCACGGCCAGTCCGCTGCGCTCCACAAACGCACAGTCGCCCACGTCCACCATTGTCTGCCCATTGCCATAGAGCAGAGAGTCAAGACACAGGCTTATGTGTGACATATTGATGTGGCTGTAGTCAAGGCCCTCGACGGGAGCCTGCGCCGTGTTGTCATAGGAGCAGCCTCCGTCCTGCCATAGCAGCGAGCCGACGC
>CAMGFM010000015.1 GCA_946055365.1 uncultured Prevotella sp.
TTGTCAGAAATAATAGGCGAGACCTATCTGCCATGCGTTGGAGCGTCCTTTCTTGCCGATGATATTGCCTATCTGGTCGTTCACGACAGAGCTGCCAGCCTTGGCAAGGGTCATCTCGCCAGTCTTGCCGCAGGCAATGTTGTAGTTGGCATTGACCTGCAGATGGCTCAGGAGCGACACGCCGAGACCCACGTTGACACTGAAGTTGGAGTCGCTGAGCCTCCAGGCTGCCACATCCTTATAGAGAGACTGGTCTTTGTCGCCCACGGCAAATCCCACCTGCGGCCCGCCATAGACGAAGATGCTGGCAAGGCTGCCCAGGCCCACGCCATAGCGGAGGTTCACAGGCACACATACAGACTGTGTCTTGAGCTTTTCGGTGCCTGCGCCCGGCACGTTGATTTCTGACTCGCGCTGATCATAGAGCGCAGACGCGTCTATGCCAAGGCCTGTGAGCGGAAGAGAGAACTTGACAGTCGGGCCGATGAAAAAGCCGGCGCGGTTGCTTGTCTCAAACACTTCCTTGTTATAACTCATATTTGTCACGTTGAGACCTCCCTTTACGCCAAACTTAACCTGTGCGCAGGCCTCTGTGCCGACAAACACTGACATGGCGAACATTATCGCCGCTGTAAATAATTTCTTCATACCGTTTTGAGTTTTTTTTTGTGAATAGCTGTATTATCTTTTTGCCCGTCATGCGTTCATGACATGCGCCGTCATCTCGGCGCACCGCATAGGCAAATGTTTCTGATAGCCCCGTCACGACACTGCAACCTCGCCGTCAATGACGCTGCCTGCGCACTGTGACCCTTGCAGAGCCCGAAGAGGAAGAGCCGCCCCGCGACTTTGTGCCAGACTTCTTGACCTTGGCGCGCGGCGACGATGCCGAGCCGCCCGACGATGCTGCCCTGCGGTTTTTTCTTGCGAGTGCCTTGGCAGCCTTTTTGTCCATTACAGCCACGCTGTCTACGGAGTCCTTGGGCTCAGGCCGTCCCCAGATGCCCGCGTCAAAGTCTGCAAGCTCCTTTTCAATGCGTTTCTGCTCCCTTGCCATCGCCGAATCGGTGGGGCAATACTGCGCGAGAGTCTTGCCGAGCATGTTTGTGGTCTTGTAGATCTTGCCTTTGTAGAGCGACTGTGTGAAATAGTCGTCCATGGACATCACCGCCGCATTGTTGAGATTGGATGTCATCATGGTCTGCTTGGCAAGGAACGGGGCGATGTCGTCATATTTGACCCAGAACAGCGGATAAGACGTGGCTGCATCGCCAAAATCGTCCTCTCTCTTGAGTATAGGACACAAGGCAAGCACCTTTGTGCGCATGACGGCATTGCGGTCGTCAAAGTAGGCAGCCTCCTTGACATAGTAGGCAGTGACCTCTCTCGACGGTATGTCGCTGTCGTCGATGCGTATGCCGCGGTCGGTCTTCTCATAAAAGATGTGATAATTGTCGAGGAGCGACTTGAGGTTGATCTTGGAAGCCTCATCAAACACCTCACTGCCGTCGAGACGGTATTCATAGGCGGTGACGGCCCTGCGCATGACGAGCTTGAAGATGTAGGTGAAGAGGTTGGTCTTGCCGTCGACAGGCTCTACGGGATAGTATAGGCCGGCGTTTGACTCGTCGAGCAGGTTTATCTCCCTGTAGATCTCGCGTTTCCATGCCACGTCTTCGTCCATAGCCTTTTGTATGGGGAAAGAAATCTGCGCCCGCACGCTGAGTCCCTGCTCAGTCTGCTGCGCTCTCTGCTGCTGCTCGCGCTGTCTCGCCGCCGGCTGTGCGCTGACGGCGGTGCATATACAGCCCCACAGCAATATGGATAATGCTAATCTCATCTTTTTAATGTAAATGTGTTTCTTAGTGTTTGCTGACTATGTGGTGTCCTCGTGGCGGCTCATGCGCCATGAAAGGCGAGCCTACGCGACTTACTTGATTATCACCTCCATCGCTCCTGGCAGTTTGCGTGAGATGCCGTCGGGCCCTACGGCCGTGATGCGCGATATGTAGAAGCGTTTGTTGCGCGAGAGCTTGCGGAAAGTCTCCTTCTGGCGTTCAGAGAAGCTCGCTCCGTCGGATGCCATAGGCACTGCGTTGCCCATATTGTCAAAGAAGACGGTCTCAAAGCCCGTGACCCTGAACTCTATGTCGAGTATGCCGTCGTCAATGGCGGCCTTGATGCCCGGGGCGGACATGAGCGCGGCCTTGGTAACGCCACCTCCGCGGAAGCGGTCTGTGCCTAACAACATGTAGGCGGCGGGATCGGGCAGCTTACGCACGTGGAAGACAAACTTGCCCATCTGTCTTGACCTGCCGTCTTGGCTGCTTGACACGGTGATAGTGACATCCTGGCCCACTGCCGACGGGCGCGCTATGTACCTGCCCATGCCCGTGGAGCGGAAAGAGCCGCCTGTCATCGACGCGCTCACGCAGTTGAGCGGCACCCCGGGTATGCTGACGCTTATGGGATTGTCATATCCTGCATAAAGCACGTTCATAAGGTCTGCCGAAACAGTGGCGCTTGGTGCCACAACAGTGTATTTCTGCGTGAAGTCGCGCCTTATAAGCTCGCCGTTGCCGTTGCGCATGGTAATGTAACCGCCAAAAGAGTGTTCGCCAACCGCCCCTGCGGTGAAACGGTAGAGGCCGTTGCTGACCTTAGTGCCGCCCACATATATCTCAGGCTGCTGCGTGGTGTCCACCGCGGCCATCACTATCTGCGCGGAGAACTGGTCGCCGCTTATGACAGTCCTTGATTCGGGTATGACAAAGGCATCGAGCCTGTTGACCCTGATGTCCTTGAGGTCGATGTTTGACGCAAGGGTGTGCAGCACCTCGCCCTCGGCATAGCGTATGTCGCTCTGCAGCTTGGAGAGCAGTGTCACCGCTCCTGCCACGGGCATGTCCTCAAACATGTATTCCTGCCAGTTCTTGCCCAGAATGTTGCCGCCACGCGGCACCGCTGTGGAGAGATTGCTCTCTATCACGGCTCTCTGGTGAGGGTCGGTCACCATTGCCACGATGCGCTTGCGATAGGCGTTGATGCGGTCGCGCAAGATGCGTCCCTGTCCAGTGCCAGGCGCGAGCATCACGTGGCTGGCTGCCTCGAGATTGTCCTTGTTGACAATGTTTGTAACGTCATACTTGTCTCCGTCGGCCTCCCTTACAATCTGCGTCTTGAGCCATTGCGCATAGTTGTAAAGCGAGTCGCTCATGGCCTTGACTTCAACCGCCTTGGCATACCACTCCCCCACTTTCTGCGGATTGCTCTTCATCTGCTCGGCAAAACGCCCATACAGAGCCTCGTTCTGCTTTGACGAGTTGCCCGTAGTCCTTATAAGGCTCTCCTCCACGATGGAAAATCCGTTAAGCACCTCGGTAGATATGTTGAGTGCAAGCATCGCCATAAGCACCACATACATGAGGTTGATCATCTTCTGTCGCGGCGATACAGGTCTTTTCTTTATTGCCATCTTCTTGCCGTTTGGCGTGTCCTTGCAATGACCCGCCGTTGAGTTGTTGTGAATTTAGCGGAAAGCCTCATGCCGTCTCCGCCCGTCATAGAGGGCGCGAGGGCCAGGGCCGTCCCACCGATAATTATACCCATTGCCTACTGCACGGCATTGCCGCCGCCCCTCATGTTCACGGTCATTGCCTCTATCATGCGTGCATAGACCGCGTTGAGCTGCTCTATCTGCTGTGCCATCTTGCGGCTCTGCTCGTTGATCTCGTCTATAGTGCCTATCTGCTGGCTTGCGCCCTTGAGCTGCATCTCATAGACCTTGCATATACCCGTGAGCGTGCGGTTGAGGTTTTCCATCTCCTCGCTGTCACGTGTCAGGCGCACGCTCTGCTCAGACACTTTTTGCAGTGTCTCGGTGAGTTTTTTCAGCTCCTCGAGATAGGAAGCCTGCGCCTCTGACAGCTGTTCGGCTATCTCGCGGTTGGAAGCCATGAGGGCAGTAGCGTCGAGCGTGGCGCCAAGCTCGCCACTCAGGCCGTTGCCGCCGCAAGGAGTGGTGTTGTCGCCACTGCCGCCGCCGATGACAAAGCCACCGTCGCCTATCACTATCTCCCCGTTGTGACTGCCGCCCATGTTGCCGCCGCCCGTGCCTCCGCCAATGATTATTGTGCCACTGCCGCCGTTGCCGCCGTTGCCACCATGGTGCATGTCGTCGCCGTCGAGACCGTCAGTCTCGTCATCATCGTCATAATGTGTAGGCAGCTCCTTGCCGTCCTGAGTCTTGTCAAAGGGCCTGTCAAAAGCCGAGAGGAAGAACACCAGCACCTCAGTGCCCATACCCAAGAACAGCATGATGTTTGCGCCAGGCAGGTGAGTGAGCTTGAAGAGAGTGCCAAGAATCACGACCGAGGCACCCCAGCTATAGGCATAGTTAAGAAAGGTCTGTCCAGGCACGCTGTCCATCCATTTCTGAAGATAGTAAACGATATTGAATTTGCTGTAGACTGTCATTATTTCTTTCCTTTCTTCTGTTTTTCGCTTGACGTGCTTGCAAGACTCCTCACGCAACGGAAGCCTATGTAGCATCTCGGCTGGTTTTGATATTCCCATGTGCGCCATGCCGCCCGTATGAATGTCTCAGGGTCTTTCCACGAGCCGCCCCTCACGCTCTTGCGCTTGAGCCTGTAGGGGTCTTCCTTTGCGGCGTTGTATTGCAAAGTGGGGTTGAGGTCATTCATGGCGTCCACACCCGACTCGGTGTAGATGGTGCTTGTCCACTCTGCCACGTTGCCAGCCATGTCAAACAGTCCGTTGGAGTTGGCGTTGTATATGCCCACACGTGCGGCGATGATGTTGCCGTCCTTGGTGTAGTTGCCCTTTGCAGGCTTGAAGTTGGCAAAGAAACATCCCTCGCCGCTCTTCACGCTCTTGTCTTCCCACGGAAACTCGTTGCCGCCCTTGCCTCTTGCCGCATACTCCCACTCTGCCTCTGTCGGCAGCCTGTAACGCTGCACGTAGCGTGCCTCCGGGCCAAGCCCCTTGAGCAGGTATTCGGTGCGCCAGGCGCAGAAAGCCGTGGCCTGCTCCCATGTCACGCCCACGACGGGATAGTCGTTGTAGGCAGGATTGGAGAAGTAGTTGCGCATGTAGGTCTCGTTCTCGGCGTTGGGGAAGTCGTTGACCCAGCATGTAGTGTCGGGATAGACATTGACAATGTAGGTGTTGAGAAAATCCCACGGCCCGCTGAGCGGCCTGTCTATGGTCTCGCGGATGATGCGCCCCTCGTCGTCGACATAGGCGGTGTCCTTGGAAATCATCACCACCTCCTCGGGGTTGACCGCCACGTCGGTATTGAGATAGCGTTCCTCGGGGTTGAGACGGTTGCGGCGCAATGCGGCGGCCTTGTAGTCATAGACCTCATAGCGATAGTTGAGCTGCCGATAGTCGAGCATCTTCTCCCCGGTCACGGGGTTGTAGGTATAGACGCTCTCCATGGCTCTCTGCTCGTCCTCGTTGGGCTTGCGCGGAAGCGGCTTTTTCCAGTTGATGTGCGGAGTGACGGGATCGCCGTTCTTGTCCTCGGTTATCATGTAGGTCTCGTCGCCACCATACTGAGGGTCGGCGAGCCTTGTGCGTATGATACTGTCCCTCACCCAATAGACAAACTGCTTGTATTCGGAGTTGGTCACCTCTGTCTCGTCCATCCAGAAGCCGTCTACCGACACATCTTTTACGGGCATCCGCCTGCCCCACAAGCTGTCGAGACTGTCAATGCCCATGTGGAGATAGCCTCTCGGCACCTTTACCATGCCATAGGGCGCAGGCTCATTAAACGGACGTCCGCCCACTCCCACTACCTCGCCTCCGCGTCCGCCCATGGAGGCTGTCTTGCCGCTGAAACATCCCGCGAGCATCATAGTGAGCATCAATAGGCCTATGGCAAATATTCCTTTCTTCATTCTAATGTATGCTTTGTTTTTTATTTGTTTCTGTTCCAAAATTACATCCCTGCGGCGCACACGCCTGCCAGAGCGTCACCTCTCATGACACGCAGACCCTTGTAGCTGACGTGCCTCAGCCCTTTTGCGCGGCTGCACAGCCGCCACTCATAAGCCGCCGACACACTTCTTATGCGGCGCGAGGGCAGTCGCTATCGGGCGATTTGCCCTTGGGGTTTTATAAAGTGCCGTTTCAGGCCTGCCAAAGTGGCTCTTTTGCGTTGTCAAAGAGCCGCTTTTCTGTCGCAAAGAGGCTCTTTCGGGACATCACACCGCCACCTCTGCCACATGACGGCCATCGCCCATGCACGAGAGGAGGGATTTGGGGGCTTCACAATGCGCCCACTTATGGCATGACCGTCCCACTTATGGCATGACCGCCCCACTTATGGCATGACGATGTGTGTCATTGAGCAAGCCGCTAAAGTATTCTCACACTCTTGTGCAGGTTCTTGCCTTTCTTGGTGAGGTTGATGTCGACGCTGTAGCCGATAAACAGCTCATGGCTTCCGTTGCCGGGGTTGATGGCAGAGGTGTAGCACTCATAGCTATAGCCCATTGTCACCCCATGCACGTTGCCTCCAACGAGCAGCGTCACCGAGTTTGTGGGCGAGCAGCCCACACCTATATACATCTGTCTTTTCTCGTTGGTATAGACCAGCCGCCCCGTGATGTCGGCTCTGTAGCCCACACCGTCTGAACGCAGCAACACCGACGGCCTGACAGTGAGAAACGGGTTGCGCAGACGCAGGCTGCAGCCGCCCGTAAGGTAGTAAGTGGCATCAACCTGCAGCTCGTTGGTCTCGCCGAGCCTCACAAGAGGCGCGTTGAGATGCTGCACAGACACGCCAGCATACCAGTTGCCGTGAGTGTAATAGAGTCCCGCGCCAAGGTCAACACTGTTGCCCTCGACATTGGACGTGGTGAAAGCAGGGTCGTTGGAGTCGCCGAGGTCTACCTTTGAGCCGTCAAAGCTCTCGCTGAGAAGCCCCGCGGAAACGCCTGCCGCAAGCTGTCCGCCGAAAAGCCTCATCCGCAAGGCATACTGCACGGCGAGCCGCTGGTGGGTGAACAGTCCTATCTTGTCGTTCATGAACTGCACGCCTGCACCATGATATGTCTTGAGAAAATAAAAAGGCATGTCGGCGCCCACATACATGGTCTGCGGATTGTTCTTGAACCCCGCAAACTGCATGGCATAGGCGGCAGCCACGTTTATCTTGGACTCCTTGCCTACGGATGCGGCGTTGAACGACGGTTCCAAGCCAAAATAATGGCTGAAAGACACGTCGTACTGAGCCTGCACACTTGCCGTGACAGACATGATGAGCCCTGACAATATTATTAATCTGCGTTTAAACACGTAAGAATAACGACAAAGAGTGGAAATTATTGTAATGTGCTTGATTTTTTTTGACCACGGCATACACAACACGCCGCTACGGCTCTCAGCCATGCCTATTTCTTTAGCACGGCTCTCAGCACGAACCACAGATGCATGCCCACCGTAGACAGCAGGCCGTAATGACGGCGCATCACACTGAAGCGTTCAAATAGCGAGGCGCGGTGATTGCGCCTGCTCATGCCGCCCTCGAGATAGTTGGCCACCACCTCCCTGAGACGCAGCAGCCCAAGGCCCTCCCTGTCGGCACGCTTCATGACGCGTATGCACCAGTCAACGTCAGCAGAGAGACGGTATCTGAGGTCATAAGGCTCTGCCTGCGCTATGTCGGTGCGCGCATAGAACGCCTGATGGCACACCAGCATACCGTGGCGAAACGATTTCCAGTTGAGATTCTCAGGCGGCGAGAGCCTGCGTCCGCGCACATACTCCCCATTGCCGTCCACGATGTCGGTGTCTCCATACAGCACGGCAGGCAACCTGCCGTCACTGCGCTCGTTGACATAGTTTGAGATGTTCTCGAGCGTGTCTTCGCTCGGCAGCGTGTCGCCGGCATTGAGGTAGACCACATAGTCGCCAGTGGCAAGCATTAGCCCCTTGTTCATAGCGTCATACAATCCGCGGTCGGGCTCGGACACTATCCTCACCACATGCCCCGTCTGCCTCTCGCCGTTGCAAGTTTTGTAGCGTTCACACATCTCTGTCGTGCCGTCCTTGCTCGCGCCGTCGACGATAATGTGTTCTATATGCTCCCATCCCTGCCCCATCACACTGTCAAGAGTGCGTTGCAGCACCCCGGCGGCGTTGTAGGTGCAGGTAATGACCGATATTTTTATCATCTTATGTATGTTATGCTTTTCTTAAAGTGGGTAGTTTTTATTGGCGTTGTCATATTCTGCAATCATTTTCGAGCATATATTGCAAGCTGGAGGCGGAGAGTAGCGTACTACATGACCGACGACAGCTGCCATTTGCACAGAGAAAACAACCGAAAGACAACGAGAGTAGAACCCAAAATTACTAACATGAATATTGTGAAACCGTGAAACTGATGGACACACCTATTATATATTAATGTGTGGACAGTTCATAGAGCGCGCCCTAAAACGGCTTGCCCTGACGGCGGCGACCCTGAGGCTCCGCCTTGATGTAATTGCTGTGGGCGACAAGCTCGTTGTAGACCTCCGTATATCTCATCGCCACGCTCTGCTGCGAATAACATCTCTCCACCTTTCTCACACATTCCGCCGCTAAAGCCTGCCTGTCGGCCTCATACAACACCCACGCCATGCCCCTTGCAAGGTCGTCGGTATCCTTGTATGCAGCCACATAGCCGTTCTTGGCGTGGTCTATCATCTCAGGTATGCCGCCCACGCGAAATCCCACGCAGGGCAGTCCGCACGCCAGAGCCTCCATTATGGTGTTGGGCAGGTTGTCTTCAAGCGAGGGCAGCACGTAGAGGTCTGCCGAGCGGTAGATGTCTACTATCGCCGCGTCGTCGCCAACATAGCCCAAAGGACACGCGTCGAGCGGCAGACGCTCTGCCACGGCCTCCGACTCGCCGCCGAGGATGGCCACGACTGTGTCTTTCCTTGCGGCAGGACGCTCCTCCACAAGCCGCTCAAGGGCGCGTGTGAAATAGTCCATGCCCTTGCGCCCGTCGGTCACCCTGTGCGACACGAAAAGTATCACCCTTTTGTCTGCGGGCAGCCCCGTCCTGCGTCTCGCCGCCGCCATGTCGCCGGGGGCAAAGACGCTCGTGTCAATGGTGTTGGGTATGCTGCTCACACGCAGACCCGCAAGCAGGCCGCTCTGTCGTGCCTGTCCCTCGAGCCATCTCGAGCATGTGACAAAATGGATGTTGCGGTTGGCATATATCTTGCGCTTCTTCCTCCACACCCTGTGCGACATGTCGCCCTCGCTGCCGCCACCCGGCAACAGCGGACAGTGTCCGCACCCCGTCTTGAAAGCCTCGCAGCCACGGGCATAATGGCAGATGCCCGCGGCAGGCCACAGGTCGTGCATCGTCCATGCCACCGGCTTGCCGCTGTCGAGTATCTTGCGTATGTCATTCAGCGACAACATGCCTTGGTTTATCCAGTTGAGATGTATGACATCGGCACGCTTGAACTCAGGCAGGCGCGTTATGTCGCTGCCGCTGTTGGCAAGGTCTATCTCAAAGAGCCTCTGCCTGCTCAGGCGAAGGCCCAAGAACACGCACAGACGCTCCCACAGAAAATGCCAACGCCGCGCCAGCCTGCCGCCAAGGGCCACGACACAGTCCCTGTGGGTCTCCTTCTTGCCGACAAGCATCCTTGCCTCAATGCCACAGGCGTTGAGCGCGTCCATAAGACGGCCCGCAGCCACGGCCGCGCCACCAGTCCTCTCGCTTGTGTTCACTATGAGTATCCGCATCTCTGTTGTTTTGGTTTAGATGCCACAAACTTACAAAAAATTATCCGAATAAGCCACACGGGGAGAGACATATTTGCCGCCACCATGATGTTTTTTGTTTACGCACAGACAAAGAATATCACTGAAAACACCTGCAATACAAAATAATTAAGTAACTTTGTCCTCGGCAATCATGGCGATTATCACTTGTGTTTCGTTGTAGAATACGGGCGGCAACTCGGCAATCAGAGCAAGACACACTGCGCCCGACTTGCATCAACCTCCATGTGGCAGGACATAAAAATCACAACTGTTCTCGCCATGCACCATTCTCACAAGCGGCTACAACTCACCTCGATCACGTCACATCAGACACACGGCTGAGCCTGTCACGATTTTACAGAAATCAGGCTAAACCAAGGGGTTGCCAGATAACAAACCTTTACACAAGATTATGGCTAAAGCAAAACCTTTTATCAAATGGGTCGGCGGAAAGGGCCAGCTCACTGAACAGCTGGACGCACTGCTGCCGTCTGACTTTGACAAATGGAAGAACGTAACATACATAGAGCCTTTCGTGGGCGGTGGGGCAATGCTCTTTTATATGCTCCAGAAATATCCCAACATACAGCACGCGACAATCAATGACATCAACAGCGACCTGACAAAATGCTATCTTACGGTCAGAGACCATCCCGAACAGCTCATTGACTCACTGCGCGACATAGAGACAGCCTATATGGCTCTCCCGTCAGAAGAAGAAAGAAAAGAATTTTTCATGGCAGTGCGCAAACGTTACAACGAGAAAGGCCTTGACCCCATCGAGAACACCACAATGTTTTTCTTCCTGAACAGAACTTGCTTTAATGGTCTCTATAGAGTGAATAAGAAAGGAATGTTTAACGTGCCTTTCGGAAAATATGCACACCCCTCCATCTGCAATCCAGAGACCATAAGGAATGACAGCGAACTGCTGCAAAAAGTGAAAATCGTCAACGGAGACTTTGAGACGACACTTGAACACGCCTGCGGTAACACTCTTTTCTACCTTGACCCTCCCTACCGCCCTCTAAGCAACACATCCAGCTTTAACGACTATGCCAAGGAGACCTTTAACGATGACGCACAGATACGCCTAAAGGCGTTTTGCGACAGAATAAACGACGCTGGATATAAATTCATGCTAAGCAACTCTGACTGCAAAGGCAAAGACGGAGAAGACAACTTCTTTGACCTGCTCTATGGAGCGTATGTGATTGAACGGGTGTGGGCATCAAGAAGCGTCAACTCCAATCCAAGCAAGAGGGGAAAAATCACGGAGATACTTGTACACAATTACGGGGAGACGAAGAAAGACTGCCTTAACGGCTTCTTTCAGTTTGAGGACTTCAACATGGGATGCGGAGACTTTAATTGTCTATGATACGTGTCTGCGAGGCTATCATAAGAGACGGGATTAAATAATCTTTAAGCACCCTATCAGTTACAAACAATTTGAAATTATCGGCGTTTGCCAGACAAAACATTATGGACAAGGATTTTAACAAGTTTATGTCTCAACTCAAAGAGACCAACCAGACGCTCGACTTCTTCTGCGATTTCGACAAAATCTCAGCAAACGTAGACAACATAAAGCTGAGCCTTTGTATGCTAAACAGCCTTATAGGAACAACAGACCTGCGTAGAAGCGTGGAAACCATTTGGAACAGAGACCCATCTGCTTTCAGCGTTATGGACATTCTCATTGCAGTGAGAAGCAATAGCAAGAAAAACATTCTCAATGCCAACGGTGATTGCATCAGCCTTGACAGACTGTTCCGCAGTGTAGACGGTGTCATTGATTATCTTGAAGACACAGGACTTGCAGACATATTCCGTGAAAGGAAAATCAATGATTTGGTGGATTATGTATTTGGCATTGAGACCGGGCTTGACAGCAACGCAAGGAAAAACCGCAGCGGTCATGTAATGGAAAAGATGGTTGCCGACATATTTAACCATAACGGTATAAAGTATCGCAAGGAAGTATATTCCACAGAATGGGCAAACCTGCAACAGGTGCTTGGCGATGATGAAAAAAGATTTGACTTCGTAATAAAAACTGACCATAAGACCTATCTGATAGAAGTCAATTTTTATAGCGGCGGCGGAAGCAAGCTCAATGAGGTTGCACGTTCCTATTCTGAAATCGCGCCTAAGGTCAACTCCGTCCCAGGCTTTGAATTTGTATGGATAACCGACGGCATAGGATGGCGACACGCGAAGAACAAACTTCAGGAAGCATACAACGTCATTCCACGCATCTACAACCTTACGAGCATCAAAGACTTTATCAAAGAAGTCAAAGAGCAATGATTGCATCTTATTATAAATCTCCCAACAACGACTTCACTGTCGTGCAGGGTGACTGCATAGACCTGCTGTCAAGGTTCAACTTTGGCTTTGACATGGTATTTGCCGACCCTCCTTACTTCCTGTCTGGAGGCGGCATCTCATGCCAAAGTGGCAAAGTGGTGTGTGTAGACAAGGGAGAATGGGACAAGCCCACAACCATTGACGATATGGATGCCTTTAACCTCAAATGGCTTTCTGCCTGTAGAGACCACATGAAAGACAATGCTACTATATGGATTTCAGGCACCCATCACAATATATTCAGCGTTCAGCAACAGCTACTAAAACTCGGTTTCAAGATACTTAATGTCATCATCTGGGCCAAGACAAATCCTCCGCCAAACATCTCATGCCGTTACTTCACACATTCAACAGAATTTATCATCTGGGCAAGAAAACATCAAAAAGTCGCCCACTATTTTAACTATGACCTAATGAAGCGACTAAACGGCAACAAACAGATGACTGACGTGTGGCAACTGCCAGCCATTGCCCCTTGGGAGAAGACGTGCGGCAAGCATCCCACCCAAAAGCCCTTGAGCCTATTGTCCAGACTGATTCTGGCAAGCACAGAGCCAAAGGCATGGATACTTGACCCCTTTAATGGGAGTGGCACTACCGGCATCGCAGCAAGTATTCTTGGACGGCGTTATCTTGGCATAGAAAAAGAAGAGAGCTTTCTGGCAATGAGCAAGGCACGAAGAGAGGAAATAGAAAACGTTACCATACGCCACAACTATCTCGGACGGCTGGCAAAGGCAAATATTATTCTCCCCTCGGACAGTTGTTTTGTCGCAGACAGCATAGCCCCATACTATGGTGTCCCATGGATATAGCACTAACAACTGCAACCCTGCCATGAACCAAGTGCCACTTTTGCCCCATAAAAGTGGCACTTGGCGATACTCAAGCGGCACTTGGCATCTCTAAAGTGCCACTTGACGCAGACGGCACACCATAGCATCAGGCGCACACGCACAAAAACACGATGAGAAGAGGGG
>CAMGFM010000016.1 GCA_946055365.1 uncultured Prevotella sp.
CTATGTTTCAAGAGGTTGGACAAGATGTTTTATGGTTTAGCGGACAGTAATAATTGTAATGCCCTTTCCCATGTGTACATCGGGCATTATGCGCACATGCGAACCCTCAAATGCACGATGGTCAAGCATTGACTGTATCAATTTTATGGCATCATCCTCGACATTGTCCGTAAAGATCTTGCAGTCCTTACAAAATATTCCTTGTAGCTGTTTCATATTCGCGATTCTTTGTTTTACGTTTGCAAAGGTACTCATAAGGTACGCAGTGTTTTTGCATGACACAGAAAATTTTTATTCAACAGCTGCTATGACAAGTCTGTTTGCGTTAGATTTGAATAAAATATAGCTTGCGTCTCTGTGTAAGAGGCATGTGCGGCAACACTGTGACACCTTGTCGCGGCAACGTGTGTGCTTGGAGACATCGGGGTGCTGTGACAATTGTGTGTGGTTGCATTGGCACAGACTAAAAGGAGAGAGTCATGATGCTCAATGCCTGCGTCTGCTCTCATGCCTTTGCTGTGCATAAAGCAAAAGTGGCACTTTGATATTAGGAAAGTGGCTTTTCACAAATGCCAAGAGCCACTTTCTTAATATCAAAGTGCCACTTTTGCCATCAACAAAAAGAGGGTGCCAAAATTAAGACACATACTCTTTTTGTCGTGATAATGTCCTGCGTGCAGGCTATGTGTGTAAGTTTAGGCACATGGCGTGGCTCTACTCGTCGGCGAGACAGAAGTCAAGATCCTTGATGATGGCTTCGCGGTCCATGTGCTGGCCTATGAACACGAGCTTTTGCATACGGTCGCCGTATGTATCGTCCCAATCGCGCTTCACGCCGGGGTTCTTTTCCAGGAAGTCGGCGAGTTCTTCCGCGGGCATTGTGGCATACCACTGTCCTGCGTTGCGCATGGAAATCTGCTTGCCTGCCTGCTCGAAGAGATAGCACATGTCTTTGTCGTCGTCAAAATAGCACACGCCCTTGCAGCGTATGATGCCTGCCGGCCATTTCTTTGACACTATGAAGTCAAACTTGTTCATGTTTAGCGGTCGCCGTCTGTACCATACGAATGTGCTGATGCCATATTCCAGAGCCTCGCCCTTGTCGTTGTGGTGGCAGTGGTGGCAGTGGCAGTTGTCGCCGTGCTTGTGTTCGTGGTCATGCCCATGCTCGTGTCCGTCATGTTCATGCTCGTGTCCGTCATGCTCATGCTCATCGTCATGTCCGTGCCTATGCTCGTGTGCATGTGCGTCTTCGTCTTCCTCGGCGTGTCCTTCTATCACCTCTATCCATCGTGCCGACGTTGCCACCTTCTCAAAGTCAAATGCTGCGGTGTTGAGCAGCGACTTGACAGGCACGTCGCAGAAGTCGCAGGGTGTGATGTCGGCGTGTGGTTGCAGCTCGCGCAGTATGCTGGTGATGCGTCCTGCCTCTTCCTCGCTCACCTCTGATATTTTGTTGAGCAGTATTTTGTTGCAAAACTCCACCTGCTCCACCACGAGACTTGCGAGGTTCTCGTCGTCGTGGTCATGGTTTTGCGTGAGTTCATCGCCATAGTCAAACTCGTCCTTGAGTCTCAGCGCGTCCACCACGGTCACTATGGAGTCGAGGCGTGCTATGCCGTTTTTGGCAAACTGGGGGTAGAGTTGCGGGTAGGCGGCTATTGTCTGCGCTATGGGTGCAGGCTCGCATATTCCGCTTGCCTCTATCACGATATAGTCAAAGCGGTGCTGTGCCACGAGGGAGCTGAGTTGCTCCACGAGGTCGGTCTTCAGCGTGCAGCAGATGCATCCGTTTTGCAGCGGCACGAGGTTGTCGTCGCCGTCCTGTCCCACTATGCCGCCCCTTTGTATGAGTGCGGCGTCGATGTTTACCTCTCCTATGTCGTTCACGATAACTGCGAACTTTATGCCTTCGTTGTTGGCGAGTATGCGGTTGAGCAGTGTGGTCTTGCCGCTGCCGAGGTAGCCCGTGATAAGCAGCACGGGAGTGATGTTATTTATCATAGTCAAGAGATTGGATTATTCGTTGGAAAGTGCTAATTTTGTGGTCTTAAATAACGCAACAAGTAAAAATCGAACAACAAAAGTAAATAACCGAGATATGGAAAGTCAGTACACGACACAGTATCCCGACCTCATGTCGGGCAAGACATTGATGTATGTACACGGTTTTGCCTCTTCGGCTCAGTCTGGCACAGTGTCCATGCTCCGTGCCATGCTGCCCGGGGCCAGTGTGGTGGCGTGCGACCTGCCCATACATCCCGCCGAGGCGTTGGCGAGGCTGCATGACATGTGTGAGGAATGTCGTCCCGACATCATTGTAGGCACGTCTATGGGCGGCATGTATGCCGAGTTGCTGCATGGCTATGACCGCATATTGGTCAACCCTGCCTTTCGTATGGGCGACACGATGTCCAAGTTTATGGGCAGGCAAGTGTTCAGCAATCCCCGTGCTGACGGCGTGCAGGAGTTTATGGTCACCAAGTCGCTCATCAAGGAATATGCCGAGGTGACGGCGCGTTGCCTTTCTGACGTGAGCGATGATGACCGTAGACGCGTGGTGGGCATGTTTGGCGATGAAGATGACGTGGTCGACACATACGGGCTGTTTCTCGCCCATTATCCCACCGCCATAAAGTTTCATGGCGGCCACCGTCTCACCGACAGCGTTGCCAGCCACTATCTTCTGCCCGTCATTCGCTACATCGACGACCGTCAGGAGGGCAGGGAGCGTCCCGTCATTTACCTTGACATTGCCGCCCTGCGCGACGGCAGGGGCGATGCCGTGCCGTCCATGCACAAGGCCTATGAGCGTCTCATCAGCCGTTACAGTGTGTATATTGTCGCCCCGTCGCCTGCATGTGACCCTTGCGCCATGCAGAGTGACATGGCGTGGGTAGAACGCTATCTCAGTGCGCCGGCATGGGGCAGGGTGGTGTTTGCCAACGACCGCCGCCTGCTCTATGGCGACTATATGGTTGAGCCTCGGGGCTGCGTGACGGAGGGCTTTATGGGCACTGTGATAGAGTGGGGCAGCGACGAGTTTAAGACGTGGGAGGAGATTATCACCTTCTTTGACCGTCTTGGCGGTCAGTAGGCAGGCTCTTCTCCCTTGCCTGCTGCCCTGAGGCGGCAGGCAAGAGGCTTGTGTCGTGTGCGCCGTGAGCCTTGTCGCGGGGTGTCGGGCGTGTGTTGTCGCTGTCTATTGTTTGCCGCTGAACTTCAGGGCCTGCTGTCTTATGAGTTCCGAGTCGTTGAAATAGTCTATCTGCATAGCCCGTCTCACCTCGTCCATGGTCTGTGCCGCCACGGCCCTTGCCTCTTCGGTGCCTTTGGCGAGTATGCGGTATATTTCTGGTATGTCCTTTTCAAGCTCGTGCCTGCGCTGTCTTATGGGCTGCAACATGCGGTCGAGAATGTTGTTGAGCAGTTTCTTGCATTTCATGTCGCCCAGTCCTCCCCTTGTGTAGTGGTCTTTCATCTCGTCGAGGCATTTATATTCGGGCAGGAACTCGGCAAAGTCGTCGTCACATGAGAATGCGTCGAGATAGGTAAACACTGCGTTGCCTTCCACGTGTCCCGGGTCTTTCACGTTGATGTGTTCTGGGTCGGTATACATGGAGCGCACCTTTTGCCACACCTCCTCTGCGGAGTCAGAAAGATAGATGCAGTTGCCGAGCGACTTTGACATTTTCTCCTTGCCGTCGGTGCCTGGCAGTCGTCGGGCCGTGGCGTTCTCAGGCAGCATTATTTCAGGCTCCACGAACACCTCGCCATAGATGGAGTTAAATCGTCTCACGAGTTCGCGTGTCACCTCTATCATAGGCTCCTGGTCTTCGCCCGCAGGCACGGTAGTGGCCTTGAAGAGGGCTATGTCGGCGGCCTGGCTCACGGGATAGCAGAAGAAGCCGAGCGGAATGTTGGCCTCAAAGTTGCGCATCTTGATTTCTGTCTTGACAGTAGGGTTGCGTTGCACTCGCGACACGGCGATAAGGTTCATGAGATATGTCGTAAGCTCTGCCAGCTCGGGTATCTGGCTTTGTATGAAGAGCGTGCATTTGTCAGGGTCAAGTCCGGCGGAGAGATAGTCAAGAGCCACTTCTATGATGTTCTGTCTGATTTTCTCGGGGTTGTCGGCATTGTCTGTGAGAGCCTGCACGTCAGCCATGAACACGAACATGCGGTCGTAGTCACCTGCGTTTTGCAGTTCCACGCGTCTGCGCAATGAGCCCACATAATGTCCAAGATGGAGTTTGCCGGTAGGACGGTCGCCGGTAAGAATGATTTTTCCCATATATATTTTTTCGTTTGTTATTGTTTCAGATGAGCGTTGCGCCGCCGTGTGCCGTGCATACAGTATGTCGGCACTTGCCGTGTGTGGCTGCGGCGGTCATAAATATGTGCAAAGTTAGTGCAAACCGAGCGAAATACAAAATAAGCCTGCTTATTTTTATTTCCGAGGTGCCGCCTGACTTGTTCAAAGTTAGTGCAAACCGAAGACAATACAAAACTAAAATGCAAAAAACAGTGTGAGGTGTCGCATCTGCTGGCAAAAACCGCCGTGAGAGGCGATGCGAAAAGTGCCACTTTAGCGTGTGAAAAGAGTCATTTTCCACACCCTAAAGTGGCACTTTTGCTGCGTCATGCGGCACTTTTCTCTGTGTCAGTAGGCTTTCTCATGCACTCCTGCCACGGCTCTTCCGCTCGGGTCGTTCATGTTCTTGAAACTTGCGTCCCATGCGAGTGCCTCTGCCGTGCTGCATGCCACGCTTGGGATGCTCGGCACGGAGCGTGCCGCCGACTCTGAGGGGAAGTGCTGCTCAAAGATAGAGCGGTAGTAATACTCCTCCTTGTTGTGCGGAGGGTTTATGGGGAAACGCTCAGCGGCATGTGCCATCTGCTCGTCGCTCACCTGGCTGGCGGTCATGGTCTTGAGCGTGTCTATCCATGAGTAGCCCACGCCGTCGCTGAACTGTTCTTTCTGTCGCCATGCCACCTCCTCGGGCAGCATGTCGGCAAAGGCCTCCCTGACAATTCTCTTTTCGATGGTGTGGCCCGGACACATCTTGGCCGCGGGGTTAGTGCGCATGGCTATGTCGAGAAATTCCTTGTCGAGGAACGGCACGCGCCCCTCCACGCCCCACGCCGAAAGACTCTTGTTGGCTCTCAGGCAGTCATAGAGGTGCAGTTTGGAGAGCTTGCGCACGGTCTCCTCGTGAAAAGCCCTCGCGTCGGGAGCCTTGTGAAAGTATAGATAGCCGCCAAACACCTCGTCTGCGCCCTCGCCCGACAGCACCATCTTTATGCCCATGGACTTTATGACCCTCGCGAGCAGATACATAGGCGTGGAGGCCCTCACCGTGGTCACGTCATAGGTCTCTATGAAGTATATTACGTCGCGTATGGCGTCAAGACCCTCCTGTATGGTGTAGTTAATCTCGTGATGCACTGTGCCTATATGCTCTGCCACCAGTCTCGCCTTGGCGAGGTCGGGCGCGCCTTTCAGTCCCACGGCAAAGGAGTGCAGTCTCGGCCACCACGCCCTTGACGCTCCGTCTTCCTCTATGCGCCTCTCGGAATATTGTTGTGCTATCGCGCTGATGACCGACGAGTCGAGGCCTCCCGACAGCAGCACTCCATAAGGCACGTCGCTCATGAGTTGCCGTCTCACGGCATCCATCAGCCCGTCCCTTATGCCCTTTGCGCTTGCGGGGTTGTCCTTCACCTCGTCATAGCTGGTCCAGTCGCGCGTGTAATAACGCCTTGCCTCGCCGTCGCCGCTCCAGTAGTAGTGTCCCGGTGGGAACGGCTCGTAGCTGTCGCACTGTCCCTCGAGTGCCTTTAGCTCGCTTGCCACATAGACAGTGCCGTCGCTGTCGTGTCCTATATATAAAGGTATCACGCCGATGGGGTCGCGGGCTATGAGAAACTGGTCGCGCTCCTCGTCATAGAGCGCAAAGGCGAAGATGCCGCTCAGATCCTCGAGAAAGTCTGTGCCCTTGTCGCGGTAGAGAGCGAGTATCACCTCGCAGTCGCTGCCCGTCTGAAAGTCATATTGCCCTGCATAACGCTCCCTGATGACACGGTGGTTATATATCTCGCCGTTCACGGCCAGTGCCAGCTTGCCGTCGGGCGAGCGCAGCGGCTGTCCTCCCGACTCGGGGTCGACTATTGAGAGACGCTCGTGTGCCAGTATGGCCGACTTGCCGCAGTATATGCCGCTCCAGTCAGGGCCTCTGTGGCGTATCTTGCGGCTCATGGCAAGTGCCTTGTCGCGCAGGGCCTGGCTCTGCGTTGACGTGATGTTAAGGATGGATACTATTCCGCACATAGTTGTCAAGTTTTTATTTGTTATTATAGGTTTCAAAGATGATATTGCGACCGTCAGAGGCTGTGCCATGCGCCGCTAAGCGACGGTGTGCTTGGCTGTCTGCTGCTATGCCATGCGCTGTCAGCGACGGTGTGCTTGGCTGTCGTGCGCCATGGGCGTGGCGTTGGCATGCAAGTGTGTGTGCGTGACTTGCGCTGTGTGGCGCGAGAGCCTCTGCCGTGTGTGTTTCGAAAAAAAGGCCGGCTTCTGTGCAGAAGCCGGTGTCAAAAGAATTACTACATAAGATTAGGTTAGAGTGTCTTTTTGGTCATTTTCTCCTGTGAAAACAATCCTGTCCTGATAGTCACTGCCCGTCTTCTGCCCCCTTTGGGCCTGCGTTGAGGCTTGTGGGCGTGGCCGTGTCAGTGTGTCATACTTGTGTGTGCCTGCATTGAAGAGTGTTGAAGCGATGTGTCCGTCACCCCGTCGTGGCGGCAGGCGTGAGCTTTGCTGCCGTGTGACCTGTCGTTGTGTAGTGTTCTTATGACTTTTCTTTTTTTAAAAGCGCGGGGTGTGAAACGTGGCTTTGTGTAATTATTTTGCTGCAAAATTATACAAAAGGACAAAAATACACTTGCCTTGCTTACAAAACATCACTGCTGATTTTCGTATGCTTTTAAACTGTTAGCGTATGTGTCGTATGTGATTATGGTAGACGCTTAAAAGGTCGGTAAACGCTTACAATTTGAAACCTAATGATAAATAATCGTAAAATCAATATGCGTTTTTATGGCTTATTGCCCAATTAGTATTAATTTTGCAACACAAAAGTAGCGTTAAGGTAAGAGTTTTCAATAAAACAGGATAAGGATGAACAAGTCTGTAAGGTTTACAAAGATGCATGGGGCAGGCAATGACTATATATATGTCAACACTATGGAGTTTGAAATTCCCGACCCTGCGACAGCCGCGAGGGTGTGGAGTGCCTGGCACACTGGCATCGGCAGTGACGGACTTGTGCTGATAGGCAGGCCATACGGCGGTGTGGAGGCCGATTTCTCCATGCGCATCTTCAATGCCGACGGCTCTGAGGCCATGATGTGCGGCAATGCGTCGCGCTGCATAGGCAAGTATCTTTATGAGAAGGGGCTCACCGACAGCGATGAGATACGCCTTCAGACCCTCTCTGGCGTGAAACTGCTGCGCCTGACCCTCTCTGACGACTGTGCCGACGCACGTCGCAGGGTGTTGAGTGTGTGCGTGGACATGCTCGCTCCGTGCTTTAGCGACACACGTCAGTATGACGAGAGTGTCGGCAATGCGCTCTCGGCCGCGTGCCGCACGTTTCACGGCACATTCGTGTCCATGGGCAACCCCCATTTCGTGTGCTTTGTCGACGACATTGAGTCCATTGACATCGTGCGCTATGGCAGTGAGTTGGAGTGCAATCCCGCCTTTCCGCAGAGATGCAACATAGAGTTTGCTCAGGTTACGCCTCGTGGCATACGCACCAGAGTGTGGGAGCGTGGCAGTGGTGTCACCATGGCTTGCGGCACAGGGGCATGCGCCACCGCCGTAGCGGCCTTTGTCACAGGCAGGAGTGAGCGTCACAGCGACATCATTATGGACGGGGGAATCCTGCATATAGAATGGAATGAAGCCGACGGACATGTCTACATGACTGGTCCGGCGGCTTTTGCGTTTGAGGGAGAGGTGCAGCTGCCCTGAAGCGTGGCTCCGTGGATCGCAGGGCGCGGCATGTGAGTCAACGGGTGCGGCATGAGGCTCTGTAAGGTGTCGCATGAGGCTCTGCAAAGAGCCACTTGAGTAGGGAAAAGTGCCGCTTGAGCTCCCGAAAAGTGCCGCTTTAGGACAGCAGAGTGCCGCTTTAGGACAGCCAATGCGCCCCGCTTGCGTGCTGCGATAGCGACATGCGCCTCCCGAGAGTCATAAAATGCGGGCCTGTGACACTTGTTTCATTAAGCTCAGTTCCCCAGACAGACATAACAACATACATTTATAGAGTATTATGGCATTAGTAAACGAACATTATCTCAAGCTTTCCAACAGTTATCTCTTTGCCGACATAGCAAGAAAGGTCAATGCCTTCAAGGTGTCACACCCACAGACAAGGGTCATAAGCCTCGGCATAGGCGACGTGACACAGCCCTTGTGTCCCGCGGTGACGGAGGCCATGCACAGGGCGGTGGACGAGATGTCCGTCAAGTCGACCTTTCACGGCTACGGGCCTGAGCGCGGCTATGAGTTTCTGCGCGAGGCCATCGTCAAGAACGACTATCTGCCGCGCGGCATACACATAGACATCAGCGAGGTGTTCGTGAACGACGGTGCCAAGAGCGACACCGGCAACATAGGGGAGATAGTGCGCTGGGACAACAGCATAGGTGTCACCGACCCGGTATATCCCGTCTACATCGATTCAAACGTCATGTGCGGCAGGGCAGGCACTTTGCAGAACGGCAGATGGAGCAATGTCAACTATTTGCCGTGTACTGCCGCAAACGGGTTTGTGCCTGCCATACCCGACCATCGTGTAGACATGATATATCTGTGCTATCCCAACAACCCCACAGGCACCGTGCTTACCAAGGAACAGCTGCGCAAGTGGGTGAGATATGCGCTTGACAACGACACGCTCATACTCTTTGACGCTGCATACGAGGCCTACATCCACGACGACGACATCCCTCACTCCATCTATGAGATAAAAGGCGCGAAGAAGTGTGCCATAGAGTTTCGCAGCTATTCCAAGACAGCGGGCTTTACGGGCGTGCGCTGCGGCTATACCGTCGTGCCTAAGGAGCTGACAGCCGTCACCCTTGACGGCAAGCAGAGGGTGGAGTTAAACCGGCTGTGGGATCGCCGCCAAAGCACCAAGTTCAACGGCACCAGCTACATATCGCAGCGCGCCGCCGAGGCCATCTACACGCCAGAGGGCCGCCGTCAGGTCAAGGAGGTGATATACTATTACATGGGCAACGCCGCCCTTATGCTCGAGTCGCTTGCCGCTATGGGCATAGAAGTCTACGGTGGCAGAAACGCCCCGTATCTCTGGGTGAAGACACCGGAGGGTGTTGGCTCATGGAAATTCTTTGAACAGCTGCTCTACTCCGTGGGTGTGGTGTGTACGCCGGGCGTTGGCTTCGGCCCGAGTGGCGAGGGCTATGTGAGATTTACCGCCTTTGGCAACCGCGAGGACTGCCAGGAGGCCATGAAGAGGATGGGCGAGTGGCTCTCCTCTGGCAGATGACAGGCACCAAGGTCACGCTTGACACACTTATAGGTCCCGCCATGCGGCAGCCACAGCCTGCGTGACAGGCACGCAAGGCCCGCCATGCAGGCAGATATGCCGTCGTGGCAGCTCCATGAAGCCAACAATGCAAGTTAAGACAATCATCAAGACAACGACAAAGTAAAATATAAAGACCAAGCAATGGCAAATTTAAGATTTGAGGTAATAGCAGACGCTTTCAACAAGAAGCCCTGCGAGGTGATAGCACCGATAGAAAGGCCGTCAGAATATTTCGGCAAAAACGTGTTCAACCGCACAAAGATGTATAAGTATCTGCCGCGTGATGTCTATGAGAAGCTCATCGACGTGATAGACAACGGCTCGCGCCTTGACCGTTCCATTGCCGATGCCGTGGCAAAGGGCATCAAGCAGTGGGCCGACGAGAATGGCGTGACCCACTACACCCACTGGTTTCAGCCGCTCACCGAAGGTACTGCCGAGAAGCACGACGCTTTCGTCGAGCATGACGGCAAGGGAGGCATGATAGAGGAGTTCTCGGGCAAGCTGCTCGTGCAGCAGGAACCCGACGCAAGCTCCTTTCCCAACGGCGGCATACGCAACACCTTCGAGGCGCGCGGCTATTCGGCGTGGGACCCCACGTCGCCCGTCTTCATCATTGACGACACGCTGTGCATACCCACCATCTTCATTTCCTACACGGGCGAGGCTCTTGACTACAAGGCGCCGCTCCTGCGCTCTCTCCACGCTGTCAACGTGGCTGCCACCGACGTTTGCCGTTATTTCTATCCCGATGTCAAGAAGGTAGTGTCCAATCTCGGATGGGAGCAGGAATACTTCCTCGTGGACGAGGGACTCTATTCGGCGCGTCCTGACCTCATGCTCACCGGGCGCACGCTCATGGGGCATGACTCTGCCAAGAACCAGCAGATGGAAGACCACTATTTCGGGGCCATACCCGAGCGTGTGCAGGCCTTTATGAAGGACCTTGAGATACAGGCTCTTGAGCTTGGCATACCCTGCAAGACACGTCACAACGAGGTTGCGCCCAACCAGTTTGAGCTGGCGCCCATCTACGAGGAGACCAACATAGCCGTTGACCACAACATGCTGCTCCTCTCGCTCATGAAGAAGATAGCGCGCCGCCACGGCTTCCGCGTGCTGCTGCACGAAAAGCCCTTTGCCGGTGTCAACGGCTCGGGCAAGCACAACAACTGGAGCCTTTCTACCGACACGGGCATACTGCTGCATGGCCCGGGCAAGACCCCCGAGGACAACCTGCGCTTCATAGTGTTTATCGTGGAGACCCTCATGGGAGTGTACAGGCACAACGGCCTGCTCAAGGCGAGCATCATGAGTGCCACCAACGCCCACCGTCTCGGCGCCAACGAGGCTCCTCCTGCCATCATATCGTCATTCCTCGGCCGCCAGCTTACCGAGCTGCTCGAGCATATAGAGCAGTGCGACTCTGACAAGCTCTCCAACCTTGCAGGCAAGCAGGGCCTCAAGCTCGACATACCCGAGATTCCTGAGCTGCTTATCGACAATACCGACCGCAACCGCACCTCGCCGTTTGCCTTTACGGGCAACCGCTTCGAGTTTCGCGCCGTGGGCTCTGAGGCCAACTGCGCGAGTGCCATGATAGTGCTTAACACGGCAGTGGCAGAGGCACTCACCGACTTCAAGAGGCGCGTGGACGCTCTCGTTGGCGAGGGCATGGACAAGATAGCCGCCATACTGCGTGTTGTGCGTGATGACGTGAAGTTCTGCAAGCCCATACATTTTGACGGCAACGGCTACTCTGACGAGTGGGTGGAGGAGGCCAAGCGACGCGGGCTTGACTGTGAGACCTCCTGTCCCAAGATTTTTGAACGCTATCTTGACGAGTCGTCGGTGCGGATGTTTGAGAGCATGAACGTCATGACGCGCAAGGAGCTTGAGGCACGCAACGAGGTGAAGTGGGAGACCTACACCAAGAAGATACAGATAGAGGCGCGCGTGCTGGGAGACCTCGCCATGAACCATATCATACCAGTATGCACTCACTATCAGAGCCGTCTCGCCAAGAATGTGCAGAGCATGTATGACATATTCCCTGCCGACGCTGCCGCAAGGCTCACCTCGCGCAACAAGAAACTAATCGAGGAGATAGCCGAGCGCACTCAGGTGATAGAGACTGGCGTGGAGGAACTCGTGGAGGCGCGCAGGGTGGCCAACAGGATAGACGATGAGCATCTCAAGGCCATAGCCTATCACGACACAGTGGCTCCCAAGATGGAGGATATACGCTATCACATCGACAAGCTCGAGCTTATCGTGGCCGACGAGCTGTGGACTCTGCCCAAGTATAGGGAACTATTGTTCATAAGATAAAAGAAAAAAGTACTATGGAAGAAAACTTTTAGAGGCAATCTATTTCTTTTATTGGTTGTTTAAGTTTGGAGTGGCGGAATGCTGTGAAGCATTCCGCCACATTTTGTAGTATGCTCGGCATGAGCATTGTCTAACGGGTGCAAGTCCCGAGTAAGC